>NZ_JBJDRF010000024.1:0-74096 GCF_044987305.1 Novosphingobium sp. ZW T3_23 | reverse complement strand
CTTCCTCTGCGGCCACCGGCCCGGCTGGGGCGCCGTAGCCGGTGGCTTTTCCAGCCTTTCTCGAAGGGCCGGTCTACCAGCTGCCAATCACCAACCGATGGTGACCGAACCGCGCAGCGCCAGATTGACGTGGCCATGGCGATCCTCGGCGGAGAGTTCGCCGCCCATGGTCAGGCCCAGAGTGCCGCCGATGGCGCGCAGGCGCGCGAACCAGCCGCTGGTCGCTTCGTCGCCGTCGAGCGTGAAGTTCTGGCCGCCCGCGAAATGCGCGGTGGTGGCGCCGAGGCCGCCGCTGACGATCTCGCGCCAGCCGCCTTCGGTTTCGACACGGAACCAGTTCTCGTCACGGCGCTGCATGCCCATGAAGTCGATGCCCAGCGTGACGCCGCCGTTCACGCCCAGCTCGTCGCTGGTGCGCGAGGCCACCGTGAGGTCGAGCGCCTTGCCGCCGCCGGTCTCGCCATAGCCGTCTTCCTTCAGGCGCACGTAGTCCACGGTGACGGCCGGGCGGTAGAAGAAGTGGCTGCCGCCGCCCTCCCACGAAGCGCCGCCCGAGGCCGTCACGAAAGTGCCGTCCCACTTGCCCTTGATCGTGCGGCTGACGTTCTCCGTGCCGATCGCGCCGAGGAACTGGCGCTCGCTGTCGAAGTTGGAGCGGCCGATCGAGGCGCGGCCGAAGCCCTGCACCGCGCCGAACTGGCCGCGCCAGTGGCCGGCGAGTTCGAAGGAGTTCGACTTGATCTCGCTGACGCCGCCGCTGGTATGGCGGTTCCACAAGTACGAGAAGGTGCCGCCGAACCGGCCGATGCCGGTAAGGTATTCGGCGCCGAGCGACATGGCGTAGCCCTGGAGGTTGTACGCCGCGCTGGCGCCGCTCTTCTTTTCGCTGCCCCAGAACGACAGGTTCAGGGTGGTGCTGAACCGGCCTTCGCCCCAGACCGGGTTCATCGGCTCCATCAGCTGACGCGCGACGGTGCGCGTGCCCAGGCTGAGGCCTTCGAACGAGCCGCCCGCATGATCGGGCAGCATCTGGCCCACGGCCTGGCGGAAGCGGTCGCCATCGGCGATGCCCAGGAACACGTCCTCGATCTTCTCGTCCTGGCCGAGTGCCGCGAAGATGGCGTTATAGGCGGTCGCCTGCGAGCGGTTGAGCCCCAGTTCGGCCACCGTGCGGCGGGCAACGTCCACCACGACGGTGTTGGCGGCTGCCTGATCGTTGAGAGTGGCCTTGAACATGAAGGGCACCAGCTCGGTCGCGGCCTTGAGCTTGTCTCGTCCCTGGATCGAGCCGGCGGTCAGCACCTGATAGCTGCCTTCCGCCGTCGAGACGTCGGCCAGCTTGATCGCAAGCTTGGCGCCGTCCGCGAAGGAGGCGGTGCCGGCTACGGTATAGGCCGAGCCCTGGCCGGGGGCCTTGTTCAGCGTCACGGCCAGCACGCCGTCCTTGGCGACGTCGAGCGAGGCGATCGAGGCGGGCCGGTTCACGTCGAGCATGCCGCCCGTGACCTTGACCGCCAGATTGCCCGCATTCGCCAGCGCGCCCGAGAACACCGAAGTGCCGGTGAGGGTGAGGGTATCGGCGCCGCCTCCGAAATCGGCCGTGCCGACGAAGCGCGAGGTGCCGGCCAGCGTCATCGCGTCCGAACCGGCGCCGAAGGTGACGTTGCCGGTCTGGATCGCGTCACCGGAGAGGGCGAGCATGTTGTTGCCGCCGCCGAACAGGACGTTGCCGGTGAGGGTGCCGTCCGCGATGTCCACCAGGTCGTTGCCGCCTGCCAGCAGGATGTCGCCCACGATCGAAGGGGCGGTGAAGCCCGCGCCGACCTGGGTCTGCTTCACGGTCACGCTGCCGGCCGCATTCGAGAGGTCGATGGCGATGTTCTTGCCCGAGCCGGCCTTGGCGCCGGTGGCGGAGATCGTGCCGCTGTTCTCGATGAGATTGAGAGTGCCGCTGGCGTCGCTGATCGCCGTGGCCGCGCCGTTCTCGTTGACGGCGGCGGCCTTGATCGTGCCCGAATTGCGCAAGGTGGGCAGGCTGGCGCCCGCGTCGATGCGCACGGCGATGGCCTGCGCGCCGGTGGCGCTGATGGTGCCAGCGTTCTGGACCAGCGGCGTGCTGGCGCCTGCGCCAAGGCGCAGGGCGGTGGCAGCGGCGTCCTTCGACGTTGCCGCGATGCCGCCGGCGATGCCGATGCCGTTCGCGATCGTCACCTTGCCGCCGAGGCCGCCGATGGCCACGCCGTTGCCGTCGACACCGGCGTAGAGTCCGTGGCCTTCCACGGTGCCGTCGATCTGGAGGCCGTACTTGTTGGCGGTGCTCGCCACCGGGCCGATGGCGATGTCCCGGGAGGCCGAGCCGATCACGATGGCCGGGGCCTTGCCGTAAGTCGCGACCTTGGCGGCGCCTTCGGTAGCGTCGGGAATGCCGTCACCGTCTTCGTCGGCATTGTTGGGATCGCTGTCCTTGGGGGCGACGGCCAGGACGATGCCGCCCGTGACGTTGCCTTCCACGACGATGGCCGAGCCGCCCTGAAGCAGGTCGTCCGCGTCGAGCTTGGAGGGATCGGCGGGCGGGGGGGGGTAGCGGTAGCCGGTCGAGACGATCTGGCCCTGCACCACCATGGCGCCGTTGACGTCGCCGCCGAACTGGGCGCCGATCGCATTCTTGCCCTGCGCCTGGACGCTGCCGGCAAGGCGGACATTGCCGTCGATCTGGCCGGTCTTCACGCCGATCGCGTTGTCGCCCAGAACGCTGGTCTTGCCGTCATGGGTGAAATTGCCGGTGAGCTTGCCGCCCAACGAGATCCCCGCGGAATCGTTGCCTTCCACGGTGATCGTGCCGCTGTGGGTGATCTTGCCGGTGTGGTCGCCCTCGGTGCGGATGCCGATCCTGTTCGAACCGAGCGCGAAGGGGCCATCCAGATCGCCGTCCTTGTCGTCGTCGGTCGGGGTATAGGGTTCGTCGAGCGTGATCGTGCCGCTATTGACGATGTCACCGGTGGTACCCGCATTGGCGACGATGCCGCGCGCGCCATTGGCATTGGCGATCGTGATGGTGCCGGCATTGGCGACGTTGTGGTTGCTGTCCATCGTCACCGCCGTGCCGCCGGTCAGGACGACCGAGCCGTCCTTGGTCACGTTGATCGCGTCGGCCGCGCCGTTCTTGATCGTGGAGGTGAGGAGCGGCGTGGTCTTCTTGGTGGTCACGTCCTCAGCATGAGCGGCGGTCGCCATGGCGAGAAGCGCGGTGGAGGCAAGCAGGTAGCGAGGCATCTTCGTCCCTTCAGGTCGATATCGAGACCTGAGACGGAGGCATTCGCCGGTAGCCTTGGAAAAAAATGTCGTTTGCGGGGCGGCGGTTCACGAAGTGGCCGCGCGTTCCTTCAGAATCGCGCGTCGAGCCCCAGTCGCAGGGTGCGGGGGCGCAGCGGGGTCACTTGCTCTCGGCCGGTGCTGAACGGGGTGCCGAGCGAGAAGCGGTTGCCGCGCACGTCGGCAAGATTGGTAACGCTCAAGGTGATGCCGTGCCGCGCCGTGCCCAGGCGCAAGTCGAAGCCGCTGTCGAAGTAGTCGCCTTGCGGCGCGCCGAGTTCCGGGCCGATTCCGAGGCGCGAGCGGCCGATGTAGTTGGCCCAGGCGTTGGCGCCCACGCTCCAGTCGCCGCGCACCTCGTGCGTCCAGGACAGCGCCGAATGACCCGCGAACCGGGCGATGTTCGGCACCTGCATGCCGCGAGCGGAGACATAGCGGAGCGCATCCGCCCGCGACAGCGTGGCGGCAGCAAGCCCGACCGGCGCCAGCACATATTGCACCAATGCCGCCGACGGCTCGTCCACCCGGCTCTCGTTCCAGGTCGCGCCGAGTTCCATGCGCAGGCCGGGTGCGAGCAGCAGGCCTGCCGAAACGCTGGCGGACCAGACCTGGCCGTCCCCGATATTGGCGGTGCTGGGGAGCCCGGAGCCGTCGATGAAATCGGCCTGGATATCCTGCCAGCGGGTGTAGGACAGGCTCATCGCCAGGTCGAACGGCGTGGCCCCGGCGCGGCCGTGGCGGGCGCCGATCTCGAACGTGCCGGTGCGATCGCTCTGGAAGCGGCGAACCGCATTGCTCTCGATCGCGAAGCCGCCGGGGCGGAAACCCTGCTGGTAGCGCAAGTAGAACGAATCCTGCGGCGAGAACCGCGCGTTGAGCGCAAGCGAGGGCAGGAACCGGCTCATCGTCCGCCGTGCCGTGACCCCGGTCGTGGAAAGGAGGCTGGCCATGGCCATGCCGATGTCCTCGCCGTCTCCGCCCAGCCGCGAGCGGGTGAAACGGCCGCCGCCGGTGGCCGTGAGCGGCCCCATGAGGTGCAGGCTGGCCTCGCCGTAGACCGTGAACTCGTCGATGGTATTGCGCACGCCCGTCGTCGCCTTGCGCATGTCGAAGGCGGGGCTGCTGAAGTCGCGGTTCAGCCTGGTGCGGTTATGCGTGTAGCTGGCACCGAGCAGCCAGCCGAAACCGTGGCGCTCGCTTTGCCATAGCCGCGTTTCGTGCACGATCATCCGGGTGTCGTTGGTCTGCGAGAACAGGCGCGGGTCGCTGCCCGGCTGGCTGGCATCGTAGTGCTCGCGCAGATCCTGCGCCACCAGGCCCGTCGTGGAGCGCAGGTTCACCTCGCCGATGCGGCCGGAAACGACGAACTGGCCGAGGGTGTAGTCCGCCTTCGATCCCTCCGGAACGCGCGCCGAACTTTCGAGAGGCTCGCCGTTGCGGTCGGCATACTGGCTGTCGTCCGCCTCGGTGCTCTGGGCGATGGCGAGCACGTCGATCGTCCAGTCCGGCGCGACTTCGGCACGCAGGGCGATCTTGCCGCCGAGCATGTTGGACCGGTTCACGTTCCTGCGCCCGAGCAGGGGCTTGTCGATGTAGCCGCCGAAGGTGGCGCTGTCGAAAGTGGCGCGCAGGGCCACGCTTTCGCCCGCGATCGGAAGGTTGGCGGTGGCGCTGGCATCGGCGCCGGGGGCGCCATGGCGGGTGATCGAGCCGCCGAGGATCACCGTGCCTCCCGTCTCGCCCATGACCGGGGCATTGGGCACCAGGCGGATGATCCCGCCCAGCGATCCGGCGCCGTAGAGCGTGCCTTGCGGGCCTTCCAGAACCTCCACGCGGGCAAGGTCGGAAAGGCGCAGGTCCGGATCCGGGGCATTGTAGGTCAGCCGCATGTCGCCCAGGTACTGGCCCACGGTGGCCTGGGTCGGGCCGGTGAAGCTGGAATCGGCGATGCCGCGAATGAACAGCTTGTTGCGTCCGCTGCCGAGATGGGTGGAAGACACCGTCGCAAGCTGGCGCGTGATCTTCTCGGTGCCGCCCACGCCGCCCGATTCCAGCGCCTTGCCATCGAGGATCGCAAGCTGGCCGGGGACGTCCTCCACCCGAAGGTCGCGCTTGGTGGCCTGAACGAAGATCGGTTCGCCGTGCGTTTCGATAGGCAAGCGCGGGGCAGGGGGGCGCTGCGCCTCGCGAACGGGACGCCCGGCCGCCGCCGAAGGGCGTGCGGCTTCAATACGCCAGGCCGACCGTCCGACCGGGACCGCACGCGCGCCGGCAGCCCGCGCAAGGCGATCGAGCGCCTCGGCCACGGGCATGCGTCCACGCATGGCAGGGATGGTGCGCCGGGCGACGGCGGGATCGGCGATGACGATGCTGGTGCCGGTCTGCCGCGCCAGATCGACGACGGCCTGGCCGGCGGCCCCGGCGCGCGTGACCACTTCCGCCTCGCGGGCGAGGACGGGAAGAGGCATGGCCGCAACGGCCGCCAGAAGCCAGGCCGCGCCTTTCACGTTCAGGGCACGCCGACGAGCCAGCGCTTGCCGTCCGCGCGAACCTCGACGCCGAGCAGCGGTCCCAGCGCGGCCGGATCGTCGCGCAGCGGCGCGACCAGCAGCGAGCCGGAAACCTTCCGGTCCGCGCTGCCCGCCGCGACGGCATAAGTCACCCCGGTGGCGCGGGTGAGATCGGCAACGACGGCATCGAGCGGGGTATCCTGGAACGTCACCCGTCCGGCGCGCCATTCGCCCACCTGGACGGCCGCTATCCTGCCGAGGGTATAGTCCCCCGTCCTGCCACGGCGTTCGAGCATTTCGCCGGGGGAAATGCGCACGTCCTGCGCTTCGGGATTGAACCGCACCGCCCCTTCCGCCACCGCGACGCGGAGATTTTCGCCGTCATGGCGCACGTCGAACACGGTTCCAACGTCCAGCAGCGTGTCCTCGCCCACCGTCACGCGGAACGGGCGGGCCTCGTCGTGCCGGACGGTGAACAGCGCCTGGCCGTTTTCCAGCCTGGCGAAACGCGCGTCCTTGCGGTCGAATTCCATGGCGGTGCCGCCTGCCAGATCGACGCGGGTCTGCGCGTCCAGCGACACGGTGCGAACCTGGCCCGGCGCGGTCTCGATCCGGTAAAGATCGCGGCTTCCCGCCTGCCACGCCCAGAGTCCTCCCGCCAGCACCAGCGAGGCGGCTATGGCGCTGCCCAGCCAGGCGCGGCGCGGGCGGTGATGGGCCGCAGCCATGGCGGTGGCTCCGGCATCGTCATTGGCGGGAGCGGCCGATACGATCGCTTCGGCACCGTCCGCCACGGCTGCGGCCACGCTGTCATAAGCCCGGGCATGGGCGGGATCTTCGTCGAGCCAGCGCGTGAAGCCTTCCCAATCCTCGAACGTCGGGTCGCCGACGGCCAGTGCCCAATCGAGGGCTTCGGCTCGAATCCTGTTGTCATCACTCATCGCGCGCTCCTTCTGCGGCGAAGACGGAGACGATCGGGCCGCGCCTTGCCGCGACCAGCCTCTGCGCTGTCAGCCCTCATCATTGCGTTCTTTCCATTGGACGAGCGCCCGATAGGCCACGCGTAAGTCGCTTTCCACCGTGCTGAGGCTGATCCCGAGTTCGGCGGCTATCTGTTTCTGCGCCATCCCGTCGATCCGGTGGCGGCGGAAGATCGTGGATACGCGCGGGCCGAGGCTGTCCAGTAATGTGAGCACGCGCCCGGCCTCCTGCGCGGCCGAGAGGCGGCGTTCGGCGGAAGGCTCTGGGGAGGCGCCCGCCGCGTCGGCATGGGCTTCGTTCCAATCCCGCTCGCGCGTACCGGCCTGTCTCGAGGCGCGATAGCGGTCGATCATCAACAGGTCGGCGGTGCGAAAAAGGTAGGACAGGGGCGACGCGACGGGGCCCGGCGCACTGCGCGATATCTTCAGCCAGACTTCCTGCACCAGATCTTCCGCGGCATCGCCGGCGCCGCGGGCGCGCAGGAAATGCAGCAGCTTGTCCCGATTTTCGAGAAAAGTCGCTTCAAGGCCCGATCGGGAAGGGAAAGGCGGCGCGTCAGGAGGCATGGTGGCTTTTGCGCGGCGACAGATAGACTGTCCGCGTTCCCGGGGGAAGCCTCTGACGCGGGGGAGAAAAGCCCTGATCCGATCCGTCAGCGCGCGGAGGCGCGGGAATGGATGGCCCGGTCCGTGACAAGCGCCAGGGCCGCCATGGCACCACCCGTGAGGCCGGCCGTTCCCATGGCGAGGATCACGGGCTGGGCCATGTCCGCAAGGCGGTTGGCGCGGTTGTGAAAGGGTTCGAGCAGGCGGGGCATGGCGGTGACTTTCGGAAGGTTAGCGGGGCGTGCCCCTTTCTTCGTCGCTTTCAGGCTTTCCGGGAATTGGGATAAGTTGGTCTTATTTGTTCTATTTTCTTGAAAGGTGATGCCGGGGGCGGCCCCGGCATCCCGAAAGTTCGGCTCAGGCGACGTTGAGCGTCACCGAGATGTTGCCGCGCACGGCGTGGCTGTAGGGGCAAATCGTGTCGGCCTCGGCAATCAGCGCCTCGGCGGCTTCGCGATCTACACCGGGCAGCGTGACCACGAGGTCTACCGAAAGGCCGAAACCCTTGTCGCTGCGCGGTCCGATGCCGACCGTGGCATTCACGGTGGTGTCCGCCGGAACGCCGGGAAGCGCTTTGTCCTGGCTGGCGGCGAACTTCATCGCGCCCAGGAAACAGGCCGCATAACCCGACGCGAAGAGCTGCTCGGGATTGTTGCCCTGGTCGTTGCCGCCCAGTTCCTTGGGCGTACCCAGCGTGACTTCGAAAGCGCCGTCATCGGTGCGGGCCTTGCCGTCCCGACCGCCGGTTGCAGTGGCGCTGGTCTTGTAGATTGGCTTGATCGACATCTTGCATCTCCATTTAGGTCGTGAGTGATTTGATCGTGTGCGATGTAAATGGATGAGTCGATCCGGCATGTCAAGCATTGCGATTTAATCGCATGCGATTTATATTCCCGGCATGACAAAGGCCTCATCAACGCAACCGCCGGCCGATCTTGATCCCTTCGAGGATTTCCTGTGCTTTTCGGTCTATTCCACCGGGCTGGCCTTCAATCGCATCTACAAGCCGCTGCTCGACCGCCTGGGTCTGACCTATCTGCAATACCTCGCCATCCTCGCGCTTGCGCGGCAGGACGGCCAGACCGTGAGCGAGCTGGGCGAAAAGCTGTTTCTCGAATCGAACACGCTTACGCCGTTGCTCAAGCGGCTGGAGGGGGCAGGGCTGGTCGAGCGCCGCCGTTCCACGGAAGACGAACGCGTCGTGCGGATCACACTGACGCAAGAGGGGCGAGAGACTGCGCAACAGGCCCGTTGCGTTCCTGCCGAACTCATGAAGTCTACAGGTCTTGCCGGGGAGGAACTTGATGTGCTGAACCGGGCGCTGAAGAAGCTGCGGGGAGAGCTGAGAGACGGGCGGGAAGGGGAGCAGGACGACGGCTGAAACCCAGTGCCTTTAATCGCTATTGCAACTCGATATCAATAATAGTAGGTCGCCCGTCATGGATCGGCCTGCTACCCAATCGAACCGTGAAAGCGAGCCGTGCTTGTTGCGGCGGTTTTCGCCAAGCCAGGCTTTTGGCGCTGCAAACGCAATTGCGTTGCATGATGCCGGCGCGGCGCTACTAGGCAGACGCTTCAAGCCCATGACCCCCTTAGGCCTCTTCCGGCACCGGGCGCTTGCGCCTGCGAATGCATCTGCTATGCGCCGCCAGCGCGCGAAAGCGGCGCTCGGCCTGTTTGGGTCCAGTCGTGGGCTTAACCACTTTACCACCCGAGGAATGAATTGATGAGCGACGGTCAGGCCGTATTGGCCCCTCTTGAACCCACTGCCGCCCTGACGGTCGAGGAAGTTCTCACCGTCCGTCACTGGAACGAGCACCTGTTCAGCTTCACGATGTCGCGTCCGGCCTCGTTCCGCTTCCGCTCGGGCGAATTCGTCATGCTCGGCCTCCAGGGCGAGAAGCGCCCGCTGCTGCGCGCCTACTCGATCGCCAGCCCTTCCTGGGCCGAGGAAATCGAATTCCTCTCGATCAAGGTGCAGGACGGCCCGCTGACCTCGCGCCTCCAGCTCGTGCAGCCTGGCGACCAGATCTATCTCGGCCGCAAGCCCACCGGCACGCTCGTCACCGACGCGCTGCTGCCGGGCAAGCGCCTGTTCATGCTCTCGACCGGCACCGGCCTGGCGCCCTTCATGTCGCTGATCCGCGATCCGGACGTCTATGACCTTTACGATGAAGTGATCGTCGTCCACTGCGTCCGCCGCGTCAGCGACCTTGCCTACCGCGAGGAACTGGAAAGCCAGCTGGCCGAAGATCCGCTGGTTTCCGAACAGGCGCTGGTCCAGTTGCACTACGTGCCCACCGTCACCCGCGAACCGTTCCACACCACCGGCCGCATCGGCGCGCTGGTGGAAAGCGGCCGTATGTTCGAAGGACTGAAGGGCGACGCGCGCTTCAATCCGGAGACCGATCGCGTGATGCTCTGCGGCTCGATGAACATGATCAAGGACTTCTCGCACGATCTCGAATCCTGGGGCTTCACCGAGGGTTCGAACGCCAAGCCGGGCGACTTCGTGATCGAACGCGCGTTCGTAGGTTAAGAGAGCGCGGCTCCGTTCAGTGGGTTTCACGCTCGGTTTGTGATCGAGCGTGACACTTTACGGACGGGGGCACGCTACCTATATACCGACCGGTATGAAATGTTCGGCCCCCACCACGACTCGCGGTCGTCCGCGTGAGTTCGACCCCGAAAAGGCGCTGACGGCGGCACTTCGGGTGTTCTGGCAGCGCGGCTACGAAGGCGCGTCGATGGCGGAGCTGACCGAGGCGATGGGCATCACCAAGCCCAGCCTCTATGCCTGCTACGGCAACAAGGAAGCGCTCTTCAAGAAGGCGCTCGACCTCTATGAGCGCGACAAGCTGGCTTATGTCGGCAAGGCGCTGGAAGCGCCCACTGCGCGCGGCGTGGCCGAGCGGCTGCTGACGGGCGCGATTTCCACGCATTGCGGCGGCAGCGATCCGCACGGCTGCCTCGGCGTGATGTCCACGGTCACCTGCACGATGGAGGATCCCTCGATCCGCGACTTCGTGACCGAACGCCGGATCGCCACCGAGGATGCGCTGATCGAGCGCTTCGAACGCGGCAAGGGCGAGGGCGACCTGCCCGATAGCGTCGATCCCCGCTGCCTCGCGCAGTGTCTCACCACGGTGCTCCAGGGCATGTCGGTGAAGGCACAGGGCGGCTCCTGTGCGCAGGAGTTGAAGGGCGTTGTCGACACCTATCTGACGATGTGGCCCGGGAAGTAAGGCTTTAGGGTTTGGCGGTACTCCACCGTCACGCGCTACGTCATCCTGAACTTGTTTCAGGATCCATCTCTCGACCTCAACCATCGGCCTGATCGGCGGAATGGATCCTGAAGCAAGTTCAGGATGACGTTGACGGTTGACGCGGTAACATCGGGTTACGCCCGAGTTATGAGGCTTTTCCTTCGCCGTCTCGCCCGCGAAGCTTCGAAAAAATCTCATTCAACCGGCGTTCAGACCCTTGAAATGAGCACTTTCGAACAAATCTTACCAAGCGGTACAGAAAGTCGCTTGACGAGATACCGCACCGCAATATATACCGCTTGGTACAGAACGAGGTAGCCCGACTCGCCGCTTGAGGGAGTAGCGGGCGCCACGTTCCCAACGGTCCGGTCAACCGGGCCTCCCTTCGGCGCCGCCTGTCCCCGCAGGTGACTCCTAGAATACGAACCTGTGCAGCTGGTGTTTTCGGAATGCGATTCCGGGAGGTGTCCTGCTGTGCCTGAAAACTTTCCGACGCCCCTTGCGCCGGAAGACCCCGGCGTGCGCCCTTTTCCCCCTCCTGTCCCGAGGGCGCGCGCCGGGCACCTTTCCAGGGAGCACACAACATGGCCTTCATCGACTTCACCGATGCAGCGCTCCACGCGCTGCCCGCGACCGCCACCGCCTTCGGGCGCAACATTCCCGAGGCGCCTCTCGCCGCCGCCGATCCGCTGTCGCATTTCGAGCGCAGGATCGTCGAACTGGCACGGACGGACAGCCTCGAAACGCTTCGGCCGCAGCGCAAGCGCGGCTGGTTCGCTCGCCTGATCTTCGGCCCGCAGCCGCCTTCGCCCATGCTCGCCAACGAGCAGCTGGAAGCGCTGCGCCGCCTGGCCGTGCAGGCCTGGCACAATGGTTACACGTTGCCCGCTTCCGTCATGAAGGAAGCGCGCGTGGCCGGCCATAGCGAGGCCAAGATCGGCGCCGTCATCGACTTTATCGGGCGCTCCCGCGCCCCGTTCCGGAGGCTTGCCGCGTGAATTTCCCCGTATCCCCAGAAACCCTCGCCGCGGCGGAAGCGGAGGCAGAGCGGCACCCCAGCCCGTCGCGCCGCCCGAAGCGTGGGCGTCAGGCCGCCGTGGCCGCCATCGCGCTGATCGCGGTGGCCGGCATCGGCTGGAAGACCTTCAGCCACTCCGAAGCCGACGCGGCACCGATGGCGCCCGCCGTCGTCCAGGCCGCCACGCCGCTGATCCGCGACGTGACCGAATGGGATGATTATGTCGGCCGCTTCGCCCCCAGCAAATCGGTGGAAGTGCGTCCGCGCGTTTCGGGCGCGATCACGCAGTTGTTCTTCAAGGACGGCGATTTCGTCCGCGAAGGGCAGCCGCTGTTCACCGTCGATCCGCGCCCTTACCGCGCCGCGCTGGCCGAGGCGCAGGCGGAAGTGGCCTCGGCCCAGAGCGCGCTTGTTCTTGCCAGGTCCGACTATAACCGCGTTGCGGGACTCACCGGTGACGAGGCCATGGCTGCCAGCGAAGTCGACCAGCTTCGCGCTAAGGTCCGCGCCGCCACTGCCGCGCTGGCGGGGGCCGAGGCCCGCGTGCGTCAGCGCGCGCTCGACGTCGAGTTCGCCACGGTGCGCGCACCCATCTCGGGCCGAATTTCGGATCGCCGCGTGGACGTGGGCAACCTCGTCTCGGGCGAAAACGGCACCGGCGCCACCCTGCTGACGACGATCAACGCCGTCAGCCCGATCTACTTCACCTTCGACGCTTCCGAAGCGCTGTTCCTCAAGACCCAGCGCGAGAAGGCCGAGCATAAGCAGGCCGCCAACGTCCAGGTCCGCCTCCAGGACGAGGCAGCCTATCGGTGGAACGGCAAGCTGGACTTCACCGACAACGGGCTCGACCCGCGTTCGGGCACGATCCGCGTGCGCGCCGTGCTCGACAATGCCGACGGGTTCCTGACGCCGGGCATGTTCGGCAACATGCGTCTGGCCGAAGGCGGCACGGTCAAGGCCATGCTGGTGCCCGACGATGCGATTCAGTCCGACCAGGCCCGCAAGGTGGTGCTGACCGTGGGCAAGGACAGCGTGGTCGCAGCCAAGCCGGTCGAGCTCGGCCCGCTGGTGGACGGCCTTCGCGTCATCCGTTCCGGCCTTGCCCCGACCGACCGCGTCGTCATCTCCAACTACCAGGCCGCCATTGCCGGCGCCAAGGTCAATACCCGTCGCGGCCAGATCGCGGTGGATCCCAAGGCGGCTGCGGTCGTCTCTGGCCCCAGCGCGCCCGTTGCCGCGCAGGCCACGCTCGCCAACTGACATTCACCCAACCGGGGGAGCGGTCCTCAAACTGAGTGACCGCTCCCCGTGAGAGGGGCATATTCCCATGCGATTTTCCCGGTTCTTCATCGACCGGCCGATCTTCGCAGGCGTCATCGCGGTGATCCTCACCGTGGTGGGTGCGCTTGCGTTCTTCGGCCTGCCGGTCAGCCAATATCCCGACATCGTCCCCCCGACGGTGACGGTGACCGCCCAATATCCCGGCGCTTCCGCCGAAACCGTCGCCGACACCGTGGCCGCTCCCATCGAGCAGGAAATCAACGGCGTCGACGACATGCTCTACATGTCCTCGCAGTCTACCGGTGACGGCAAGGTGACGATCACCGTCACCTTCAAGATCGGCACCGACCTCGATGCCGCGCAGGTTCTCGTGCAGAACCGCGTCGCCATTGCCGAACCGCGCCTCCCCGACGCGGTGCGCGCGATGGGCGTGGTGACGCGCAAGACCTCGCCCGAGTTCCTGATGGTCGTGAACCTGCAATCCCCGGATGGCACGTTCAACCGCGACTACCTGTCGAACTACGCCCTCACGCAGGTCAAGGACCGCCTCTCGCGCCTGAACGGCGTGGGCGACGTGCAGCTGTTCGGCTCGCGCGACTACGGCATGCGCATCTGGATCGATCCCACCAAGGCCGCCGCCATGAACCTGACGGCGGGCGAGATCGTCGCCGCGCTCAAGGCGCAGAACGTGCAGGTCTCCTCGGGTGCGATCGGCGCGCCGCCTTATGATCGCGGCAATGCCTACCAGGTCGGCGTCGAGATGCAGGGACGTTTGACCACGCCCGAGCAGTTCGGCGACATCGTCGTGCGCACCGATGCCGAAGGCCGCCAGGTCCGCGTGCGCGATGTGGCGCGGGTAGAACTGGGCGCGCAGGACTATACCACCAACACTTACCTTTCGGGCAAGCCCACCGTGGTTATCGCCGTGCTGCAACGTCCGGGCTCGAACGCGCTCGACGCCGCCAAGGCCGTGCGCGCCGAGATGGACGACGTGGCCACGCACTTCCCCAAGGGCCTCGAATACTCGGTCATCTACAACCCCACCGAGTTCATCGGCCAGTCGATCGATGCGGTGTATCACACGCTGTTCGAGGCGGTGATCCTCGTCGTCCTCGTCATCCTCGTCTTCCTCCAGAACTGGCGCGCCGCCGTTATTCCGATCATCGCGATCCCGGTCTCGCTGGTCGGTACTGCGATCATGCTCGCGGCGGTCGGATACTCGCTCAACAACCTGTCCCTGTTCGGGCTGGTGCTCGCCATCGGCATCGTCGTCGACGACGCGATCGTCGTGGTCGAGAACGTGGAACGCTACATCGAGGAGGGCATGTCTCCGCTAGAGGCCGCTCGCCGCTCGATGGACGAAGTGACCGGTGCCCTGATCGCCATCGTCCTGGTGCTCTGCGCGGTCTTCGTGCCGACGCTGTTCATCACCGGCATGTCGGGCCAGTTCTACAAGCAGTTCGCCGTCACCATCACCACGGCAACGGCCATCTCGCTGCTGCTCTCGCTCACGCTGTCCCCGGCCTTGGCGGCGATGCTGCTGAAGGAAAAGCATGGGCTGCCCGCCGACGCCCCGCGCTGGAAGCGCGCGGTGCAAGGTGCCGCTGACAAGTTCAACCACGGCTTCGAACGCATGAGCGAGGGCTATGCCCGCCTCACGCTGACGCTGGTGAAGCGCCCGGTGAAGATGATGGCCGGTTATGCCGCGCTCATCGCCGCCACCGTGGGCATGTTCTGGGCGACGCCTGCGGGCTTCATCCCGAACCAGGACCAGGGCTACTTCCTCGCGGCGATCTTCCTGCCGCCGGGTTCGTCGCTGAACCGTACGGACGAAGTGACGCAGGAAGTCGCCAAGCGCATCCTGCCGGTGAAGGGCCTGCGCGGCGCGGTGATGTTCGCCGGCTTCCACGGCCCCTCGCAGACCGCCGCACCGGACGCCGCCGCCATCTACTTCCCCTTCAAGAGCTTCGAGGAGCGGAAAGCTCTCGGCGTGACCTATGAAGGAATCATGGCCCAGGCTCAGGCCGCCATGCAGGGCTATGACAAGGCGCAGGTCCTGCTGATCCCGCCGCCGACCATCAACGGCATCGTCCCTCCGGGCGGCTACCGCATGGTCGTGGAGGACAAGGAAGGGCGCGGTCTGGCCGAGCTTCAGAAGGCCGCCGGCGCGCTGATCGCCAAAGCCAACCAGGCCCCCGAACTGAGCCAGGTCTACACCTTGTTCACGATGAACACCCCGCGCGTCTATGCCGATGTCGATCGCCGCAAGGCCGACATGCTGGGCGTCTCTCCCGCCAAGGTCTTCGAGGCGATGCAGGTCTATCTCGGATCGTCCTACATCAACGATTTCAACCTGTTGGGACGCACTTATCGCGTCACCGCGCAGGCCGATGCCGAGCATCGCGGATCGACGGCGGACATCGCCAACCTCCAGACCCGCTCGGACTCGGGTGCGATGGTTCCGGTCGGCTCGGTCGCGACCTTCAAGGACCAGACCGGACCCTACCGCGTGGTGCGCTACAACCTGCATCCGGCGGTGGAAATCGACGGCAGCTACGGCAAGGGCTACTCCTCGGGCCAGTCGCTGGCGACGATGGAGAAGATCGCGGGCGAAACCCTGCCTTCGGGCTACGACACCGAGTGGACGGGTATCGCCTATCAGCAGGCCACCGCAGGCAATACCGCCGGCGTGGTGTTCGGCATGGCCGTGCTCTTCGTCTTCCTGGTGCTCGCCGCTCAGTACGAGAGCCTGACCTTGCCGCTGGCGATCATCCTGATCGTGCCGATGTGCCTCTTCGCGGCCATGCTCGGCGTGAACCTCAGGGGGATGGACAACAATATCCTGAGCCAGATCGGCCTCGTCGTGCTGATCGCGCTGGCCGCCAAGAACGCGATCCTCGTGGTCGAGTTCGCCAAGCAGGCCGAAGAGGAACGGGGCTATTCGCCGGTGGAGGCAGCCGTCTACGCGGCCCGCACCCGCCTGCGCCCGATCCTGATGACGTCGCTGGCCTTCATCCTCGGCACGGTGCCGCTGGTGATCGCGAGTGGAGCAGGCGCCGAGCTTCGCCAGGCGCTGGGTACGGCGGTGTTCTTCGGCATGACCGGCGTTACCGGCTTCGGCCTGCTGTTCACGCCCACCTTCTACGTCGTCTGCCGCAAGCTGGCGGTCTCGCTGAGGCGCAAGCCCGCAGCCGGGCACCATACAAGCCACGGGGCCAGCCACGCGGTCGTGCCGGCGGAATGAAAGGACGGATGATGTCCATGAATATCAAGAATCTGGTTGCGGGACTTTTCGCTGCGACCGCTCTCTCGGCCTGCGCCGTCGGACCCGACTATGTCGCGCCGACGCCGCCGGCCCAGGCAGGGGCGCCCTTCGTGGGCGTCCAGACCGCCGAAGTTACCAGCGCCGCGCCCGACGCTACCTGGTGGCGGCTTTACGAAGACCCGGTGCTCGATGGTCTCGTCGCCGATGCGCTGGCCGCCAATACCGATGTGCGGGTAGCGGTCGCGCGGATCGAAAAGGCCCGCGCCAGCTTGCGCGGCTCGCGTTCGGACCGCCTGCCGCAGACCGACATCAGCGCCACCGGCACCTATGGTCGCGTTTCCGAGGCGCAGGTTCTTCCCGGTTTCGACCGGGAAGGGCGCCGGGTCGACGGTCAGCTTGCAGTGAGTTACGAACTCGACCTGTTCGGCCGCGTCTCGCGCGGGATCGAGGCTTCGCGCGCCGATCTCGCTGCCGCGCAGGAGGATGCCGACGCGGTGCGGGTAACGGTGGTGGCCGACACCGTGCGGGCCTATGTCGATGCCACCAGCGCCGCCGACCAGCTGGGTGTCGCCCAGCGGACCGTCGATCTGCTCGACCGTTCGACGCGGATCACCAATGCCCGGTTCGAGCGGGGGCTCAACCAGAAGCTCGACGTGATTCGGGTGACCCAGCTTCGCGAGCAGCAGGCGGCGGCTATCCCCAGCCTCCAGGCTGCCCGCGACGCGGCGCTTTTCCGTCTCGCCACCCTGACGGGCCGAACCCCGCAGGACCTGCCCGAAGCGGCGCGCACCCGCACGACCACGCCGGACGTCAGCAAGCCGATCCCGGTGGGTGACGGCGCTACTCTGCTGGCGCGCCGCCCCGACGTGAAGGCGGCCGAACGCCGGCTTGCGGCGGATACGGCACGCGTGGGCGTGGCAACGGCAGACCTCTATCCCAAGATCACGCTGGGCGGTTCGGTGGGCACGACCGCCGTGGGCGTGACCGACGTGTTCGGTGGAGGGCCGCTGCGCTGGCTGCTCGGGCCGATGATCTCGTGGGCCTTCCCCAACCAGGAAGCCATCCGCGCGCGGATCGGCGGCGCCAAGGCCGATGCCAAGGCCAATCTCGCCAGCTTCGACGGCACCGTGCTGCGCGCGCTGGAAGAGACCGAAACCGCGCTTTCGGCTTATCGCAATGCCCTGCTGCGCAAGGAGCGGCTCGGCTCGGCGCGCGAGGCGGCGGAACGGGCGGCAAACGTCAGTCTGGCGCGCGAGAGCAGGGGGCAGATCGATTCGCTCGACGTGCTCGATGCGCAGCGTACCCTGGCCCAGTCCGAGGCCGACTATGCGGCGGCGACCCGCGCGGTGGCTTTCGCGCAAGTGGACCTGTTCCGGGCGCTCGGCGGCAGTTGGCAGCAGACCTGACGGGCACGACAGGCAAACGAGAAAGGGGGCGGCAAGGTGATCCTTGCCGCCCCCTTTTCCTGTCCGGCTAACCCGATCAGCGCGAGCCGAAAGCGTAGCGCACGTTGATGCCGAACTCACGCGGCGCCGTAACGGTCACGCCGTTGTAGGTGCTGGTGTAGGTTGCGGCGGTCGGTCCGGTGAACACCGGCGCGCCATTCTGGATACCGCCGAAGCCCAGCTGCTGATAGGCCGTGAACAGCGGGTTGGTGCGGGTGAGGGTCTTGGTCGTCTCGAACACGTTCTTGGCGTAGAACCCGATTTCCCAGGCGCCGTCCTGCGCACGCAGGCCCGCGAAAAGGTTGACCAGGGCATAGTCGCTCACATCGTCCCAGGCATTGCCGGGGTCGCCCTGCGACTTGCCGGTGTAGGTCATGAGACCGCGCACATAGGCATCCGTGTCTCCGAACGCGGGGAACGAGTACTCGCTCTGGAGGGTGGCGGAGAAGGGCGCCATGAAGGAAGCGCGCTGGTTCACCTGGCATGCGGCGATATTGTCGGCGCCGACGGCGGCCTGCAATTCTGCCAGGCTGGGTGCGTTGGTGGTCGCGTCAGGGACGCCGTCGCCGTTGAGATCGTTGCACGGGATCGTGCCGTTCTTGATCTTGCCCAGCGAGTAGCTGGCCGAGGCGTTGAACTTCCACATCGGCGTGATGTCGAACGAAACGTCGCCTTCCACACCGTTCACTTCGACCGGCACGGCGCCCACGAAGTTGAAGTTGTTGACCTGCTGGGCCAGCCCGGTGACCGCGCCGCTCGCGTTCCGCAGGGCCACCGTGTTGACATAGAACACGCCCGATCCCGGCACGCGGTAGGGGTAGTTCTTGAACTTCTGGTGGTAGCCGGTGAGGTTGAAGCGCAGGCGCCCGTCCATCAGCGTGGACTTCAGGCCGATCTCATACGATTCCGAAGTCTCGGCCGGCAAGCGCAGGAACGAGTTTTCCAGCGGGGACGGCGTGATGTTGAAGTCACCCACCACGTTGATGCCGGGACGCCACGAACTGCCGGTGGCGGCGTAGATCATCAGGTCCGGGGTGAAGTTGTGCTTGATGGATCCGCTGTAGATCCACTTCTTGGCCTTCTGGGCGTTGTTGGCGATCGTGGCGCCGTTGACGATCAGCTGGCTCTGGTCCTGATAGTCGATGTGGCGGACGCCGCCCGAGACTTCGGTGGCATCGCCGATATGGACGGTGAGGTTGCCGAAGATCGACTGCTCGTGGGTCTTGCCCTGGCTGGTGATCGGCGTCTGCACCACTTGCGCCAGACCGCCGCCGAGCGCGGCCGGCAGGGCCACGGCGGTGGGGTTGGTGAGATCGGTGTGCGGCTGGTTGCGGCTGTCGAAGAAGCCGACGACATAGTCGACCATGTCGAACAGGCGTTCTTCGTTCTGCAGGCGGATTTCATGCGACTTGGAGGTGGAGCGCGTGTTGGTCTCCTGGAGAATGTCGCCCGCGAAGCGGTTGCCACGGTCGAAGTTCTCGGTCGAGTAGATCTTCTGCTTGTAATACTGGCCCTGGTAGATCAGGCGCTGGCCCCACTGGGCGGCTTCCGCGCGCCAGTTGTAGACGTCGAACACCTGCTTGACGATACGGGGCTGCTCGTAGTTCGAGAGGCGGTCCTTCGATGAGATGTAGACCGGGCTCGCGGGAGCATCCGGGTTCACTTCCGAGAACGAGGCGATCTGATCGTAGCTGCGCTGGTCGCGGTCGAGGCGCTGGTACGTGCCTTCGAAGCGCAGCCAGTCGGTCGGGGTCACGAGCGCCGAAAGACGGCCGCTCTTGGTGCGGGCCCAAGGATCGCGGTTGGTGTAGATCGAACGGACGCGATCCACCTCGTTTTCGTCCCACACGCCGGCGGCGCGAATCGCGGCGATGCCTTCAATCACCGGGATGTTCAGCGCGCCCTTGATGTTCTGGGTGCCGATGTCGTTGGCGGTCATGTCGATGACGCCGCCCAGCGAATAGAGGTCGGGCTTCCTGGTGGTGACGGTGATGGAGCCCGAGGGCGAGGCGCGACCGCGCAGCGTGCCCTGGGGACCACGCTGCACTTCGATCTGGCCGATGTCGTACATCTGCTGGAGCACGATGCCGGCGGTGATCGGGGCGTCGTTCATATAGAATTCGACGGTCGGGTTGTTGCCGCTGGCGTTCACGTCGAAGTTGACGCCGCGCAGCTTGGCGTTGCCGCCGATGCCGTTGGCATTGGTGTCGAGCTGGAGACCCGGCGCCAGGGTCGAGACTTCCCGGAAGTCGCGAAGGTTGAGCTTGCCGATCTCGTCGGCGGTGACGGTATCGATCACGGCGGGAACGTCCTGCACGTCTTCATCGCGGCGGCGTGCCTGGACGATGATCACGTTGGCTTCGCTCGCAGATCCGGCGTCGGCCGCAGGTGCCGTTTGCGCCAGGGCCGGGGCGCCTATCCCGATGCCGCAGATACCCGACAGGCCCGCCGAACACAGCATAAGCTGCTTGAACGCACGCATGAACTCTCCCTCCGATGTCTTTGCTCTTGTTACCTACTTGGGTGCTTTTGGAGGCAGGGTCTTGTCAAATGAAATGCCTTCATTTTCATCAAACTACGGCATGGCGTTATTTGAACAAGAGTTCAGTCATTGATCATGACATTGAATAACAACGATTCTCTAGAAGTTATGAGATGGTGTAACGCAAAAAGGGGCGCCGCAGCGCCCCTTTCCCGATTTGAAACCTGATGGGTGCTACCGATCAGTTTCGGCTGGCCAGACCCTTGTTCAGGTAGAGTGCCACCAGCGTGGCGATCGCGCCCGAGAGCAGGTAGCCGCCCGAGGCGATCAGGCCCCAGTTGCTGGACAGCAGCAGCGCCGCCAGCGGTGCGAAACCGGCGCCGAACAGCCAGGCAAGGTCGCTCGTGAGCGCCGAGCCGGTGTAGCGGTGTTCGCTGGCGAAGCCCGAGGCGACGACGCCGGAGGACTGGCCGAAGGCGAGGCCGAGCAGGATGAAGCCCACGATCATGAAGGCGATCTCGCCCGCCGGGCCGGCATCGAGGAGCTGCGGGGCGAAGCCCGAGAACACGGCGATGGCGACGGCGCAGGAGCCAAGCAGGTTGCGGCGGCCGAACTTGTCGGCGATCCGACCCGATGCGATCACGGCAACCACGCCGAACGCAGCGGCCAGCGCTTCGATCAACAGGAAGCCGATCGGCGAATCGGGGGTGAACAGGAAGACCCACGAAAGCGGGAACACGGTGACCATGTGGAACAGCGCGAAGCTGGCGAGCGGGGCGAAGGCGCCCAGAACGATGGTCTTCCACTCGGTGCGAAGCGTCGCGCCGACGCTGACCGGCTGAAGGTCGCGGCTGGCGAAGAGGTTTTCGAACTCCTCGGTGACGACGATGCGCAGACGCGCGAACAGCGCGACGACGTTGATCGCGAAGGCCACGAAGAACGGATAGCGCCAGCCCCAGTCAAGGAAGTCCTCGGCGGGCAGGGCGGCAATCATGAAGGCGAAGAGCGTGGAGGCGACGATCAGGCCGAACGGCGCGCCGAGCTGCGGGATCATGGCGTACCAGCCGCGCTTGTGCTCGGGCGCATTGAGCGCGAGCAGCGAGGCCAGGCCGTCCCAGGTGCCGCCAAGGGCGAAGCCCTGGCCCAGGCGGAACAGGCAGAGCAGGATGATCGCGGTGCTTCCGGCCGATTCGTAGGAAGGCAGGAACGCGATCGCCGCGGTGGAGCCGCCGAGCATGAACAGCGCGATCGTCAGCTTGGTGCCGCGGCCATAGGCGCGGTCGAGCGCCATGAAGACCAGCGAGCCGACCGGACGGGCGATGAAGGCCAGCGCGAAGACGGCGAACGAGTAGATGGTGCCGGTCAGCGCGTCCACGAAGGGGAAGAACAGCTTCGGGAACACCAGCACCGAGGCGATGGCGTATACGAAGAAGTCGAAGAACTCCGAGGTTCGGCCGATGATCACGCCGATGGCGATTTCACCCGGCGAGGGCTGGTGATGCTCCTTGAACGTCGGCAGTCCCAGGGCTTCGCGGGGCTGGGGGATGCTGGTCATTTCGATTCTGCGGCCTTCGTTTCGGGTCCGTGGGCGGCGGGCCCTGGAAAGCCTGCCGGACGCGGACGAATCAAGGCGGGCGCGCGAGACGCCCGGCTACATATAGGGGGGCGTATCGTCATTGCCGGCCTTCAAGGGGATTGGACAAAATGTCCTATGTTCGCACTCGCGGCATGGGCCTAGGCGCTCCTCCCATGCGCCCACCCGAGTCCAGACCGAAGCCGCGGCAGCTGACCGCGCTCGCCAAAGTCCTTGCCGCCTTGTCCCTGACTGGCGCGCTTTCCGCTTGCAACACCGTCGTGCTCAACCCGGCCGGGGATGTCGCGCGTCAGCAGGGTGACCTTGTCGTCATCTCCACGCTGCTGATGCTGCTCATCATCGTTCCGGTCATGGCCGCGACGTGTCTTTTCGCGTGGCGTTACCGCGCGTCCAACAAGGAGGCCGTCTACCAGCCCGACTGGGATCACTCTACCCAGCTCGAACTGCTGATCTGGACCGCGCCGCTTCTCATCATCATCTGCCTCGGCGCCCTGACCTGGGTCACGACTCACCTTCTCGATCCCTACCGCACCCTTGGCCGCATCGACGCGGCGACGCCTGTCGCCGCCAGTGCCAAGCCGCTGGAAGTCGAAGTCGTCGCGCTCGACTGGAAGTGGCTGTTCATCTATCCCGAGCAGGGCGTGGCCACCGTCAACGAGCTGGTCGTGCCGACCGGCCGTCCGCTCCACTTCAAGATCACCTCGTCGAGCGTGATGAACTCGTTCTACGTGCCCGCCATGGCCGGCCAGATCTACGCGATGCCGGGCATGGAAACCCGCCTGCACGCCGTGATCAACAAGCCGATCGAGACTGTCGGCTTCTCGGCCAACTACTCCGGCGCCGGCTTCTCCAACATGCGCTTCGCCACGCACGCCGTCACCGATGCGGACTTCGCCAAGTGGACGGCCGACGTGAAGGGCAACAAGGACGGCGGCACTCTCGACCGCGCCGCCTATCTCCAGCTCGAAAAGCCGAGCGAGAAGGTACCGGTCATCCGCTTCGCCGCTGTCTCGCCCGATCTCTATGACGCGATCGTCGACATGTGCGTCGAGCCCGGCAAGATGTGCATGAGCGAAATGATGGCGCTCGACGCGCGCGGCGGCCTGGGCAAGGCCGGCATCCGCAATGTCGAGATGCTCGCCTACGACAAGCATGGCCGCGACGTCGTCGCCAAGGCCAATGCCAATCCGAACGCCGCCGTCCAGCGCGAGCTGGCCTGGGTTCGCGCGCTCTGCCGCCAGATGCCGGGCGCCGCGCCCGACAATACGGTGAAGGCGCCGGACAACCTGCGTTCGCTGACCGGTGCCGGCATGGCTGCACCGCAGTCGCTGCCGCTCTTCGGCAAGGGCGAGCAGGCGCTCGCGAAACCGAAGACCGAGCCGGTAGCCGTCAACGACGCCGCGCACTCCTCTCAGATTTCCCGGAACTGATAGAACAATGGAAGTTGTAGACCATTCTCACTGGAGCCCGTTATTGGGCCGCCTGTGGTGGGACGCCATGCCACAGGAACCGATCGTGCTCGCCACGTTCGTCGTCGTCGCCCTCGGCGGCGCGGCGCTTGTGGCCGGGCTGACCTATTTCAAGCTCTGGGGCTATCTCTGGAAGGAGTGGTTCACCAGCGTGGACCACAAGAAGATCGGGATCATGTACATGATCCTGGGCCTGATCATGTTCCTGCGCGGCTTCGCCGACGCGGTCATGATGCGTATCCAGCAGGCGATCGCCTTCAACGGCAACGAGGGCTACCTCAACGCCCACCACTACGACCAGATCTTCACCGCCCACGGTGTGATCATGATCTTCTTCGTGGCGATGCCCTTCGTCACCGGCCTGATGAACTACATCGTGCCGCTGCAGATCGGCGCGCGCGACGTCAGCTTCCCGTTCCTGAACAACTTCAGCTTCTGGATGACGACGGCGGGCGCGGTGCTGGTCATGGCCTCGCTGTTCATCGGTGAGTTCGCGCAGACCGGCTGGCTGGCCTATCCGCCGCTGTCGAACCTGGCGTACAGCCCGTGGGTCGGCGTCGACTACTACATCTGGGCCCTGCAGATCGCGGGTGTCGGTACATTGCTTTCGGGCGTCAACCTGATCGCGACCATCGTCAAGATGCGCGCGCCGGGCATGACCATGATGCGCATGCCGATCTTCACCTGGACCTCGCTCTGCACCAACATCCTGATCGTCGCCGCCTTCCCGGTGCTGACGGCAGTGATGACGATGCTCACGGTCGACCGCTACCTCGGCTTCAACTTCTTCACGAACGACTTCGGCGGATCGCCGATGATGTACGTCAACCTGATCTGGATCTGGGGCCACCCAGAGGTCTACATCCTCATCCTGCCGCTGTTCGGCGTCTTCTCGGAAGTCACCTCGACCTTCAGCGGCAAGCGCCTGTTCGGCTACTCGTCGATGGTCTACGCGACGCTGGTCATCACCATCCTCTCGTACCTCGTCTGGCTGCACCACTTCTTCACCATGGGTTCGGGCGCGAGCGTCAACTCGTTCTTCGGCATCACCACGATGGTGATCTCGATCCCGACCGGCGCGAAGCTGTTCAACTGGCTGTTCACGATGTATCGTGGCCGCATCCGGTTCGAACTGCCGATGATGTGGACGATCGCCTTCATGCTGACGTTCACGATCGGCGGCATGACCGGCGTGCTCCTTGCGGTGCCGCCTGCCGACTTCGTGCTGCATAACTCGCTGTTCCTGATCGCCCACTTCCACAACGTCATCATCGGCGGCGTGCTGTTCGGCATCTTCGCTGCGATCAACTTCTGGTGGCCCAAGGCCTTCGGCTTCCGCCTCAATGAATTCTGGGGCAAGGTCAGCTTCTGGCTCTGGGTTCCGGGCTTCTGGTTCGCCTTCATGCCGCTCTACATCCTCGGCCTGATGGGCGTTACCCGCCGCATGCGCGTGTTCGACGATCCGTCGCTGCAGATCTTCTTCGTCATCGCCGGGTTCGGCGCGGCGATGATCGCGGGCGGCATCGGTGCCATGCTCATCCAGTTCGCGGTGTCGATCTGGAAGCGCGAGGAACTGAAGGACGAGACGGGCGATCCGTGGAACGGCCGTACCCTGGAATGGTCGACCTCGTCGCCGCCGCCGGAGTACAACTTCGCCTTCACGCCGATCGTCCACGACATCGATGCCTGGGACGACATGAAGCGCTGCGGCGTGGAGCGTCCGACCTCCGGCTACCGTCCGATCCACATGCCCAAGGGCACCGGAACGGGCCTGATCCTGGCCGGCCTGTCGGTCGCCCTCGGTTTCGCGATGATCTGGTACATCTGGTGGCTTGCGGCGGTCTCGTTCGTCGGGATCCTCGGCTACGCCATCTTCCATACCTTCAACTACAAGCGCGACTACCACATCCCGGTCGAGACGGTCGAAGCGACCGAGGCCGAACGCACGCGCAAGCTTGCAGCGGCAGGAGCCTGATCGATGACTGCCACTGCTGAAATGAAGCTGAGCCAGCCTGAACTCCAGGCCGCGTTCTACGACCTGGACGAGCACGACCATCCCGAAGGCGGCAGCACCATGCTGGGCTTCTGGATGTACCTGATGAGCGACTGCCTCATCTTCGCGATGCTCTTCGCCGCCTACGGCGTGCTCGGTGGCAGTTTTGCCGCCGGGCCGGGGCCGAAGGATCTCTTCGACCTGCCGCTGGTCGCGCTGAACACGGCCATGCTGCTGTTCTCGTCGATCACCTACGGCTTCTCGATGCTGGCCATGGAGAAGAACAACAAGGGTGCCACGCAGCTCTGGCTGCTGGTCACCGCCGTGTTCGGCGGCGCGTTCCTCTTCATCGAACTCTATGAGTTCAGCCACCTGATCCACGAAGGCGCGACGCCGATGCGCTCGGGCTTCCTCACCGCGTTCTTCTCGCTGGTGGGCACCCACGGCCTCCACGTCACCTTCGGCCTGATCTGGCTGTTCACGCTGGTCGTCCAGATCGGCAAGAAGGGCCTGATCCCGGCCAACAAGCGCCGCCTGATGTGCCTTTCGCTGTTCTGGCACTTCCTGGACGTGATCTGGATCGGCGTCTTCACCTTCGTCTATCTCATGGGAATGCTGTGATGAGCGACCACGTTCACCCCAACCACCACCTCGACGACGATCACGGCAGCCACGGGTCGCTTCGCGACTACGTGATCGGCTTCGTTCTCTCGGTCGTTCTCACCGCCATTCCGTTCTGGCTGGTGATGACCGGGGCGATCGCCGACAAGTCGACCACGGCCCTGGTGATCATGGCCTTCGCAGCGGTGCAGATCGTGGTTCACATGATCTACTTCCTGCACATGAACACGAAGTCCGAGAACGGCTGGACCGTCATGGCCCTGATCTTTACGATCGTCATTCTCGTGATCACGCTTTCCGGCTCGCTTTGGGTGATGTACCACCTGAACCACAACATGATGCCGATGACGAGCCACGAGATGGGCGAACTGCCCTGATCGGGACTTGGGAAAAGAGACGAAACTGACCGACCCAATGCGGACAGAAACGGATCGAACGGAAGCGCGGCGGCCCTGGGGGCTCGCCGCGTTTCTGCTGGTGGCGCTGGTCGCCTTCCTGGCGCTGGGCCTTTGGCAGGTGCAGCGGATGCAGTGGAAACACGCGCTGATCGCCCGCGTAGAGGCGCGGGTCCACGCGGCGCCCGTCGCGGTGCCGGAGGATGCCCGGCTGATCGGAGAGGGCGCAAGCGACCTCAATTATCTGCGCGTGCGGATTTCCGGGACTTACCTGGCCGAGGCCACGTCGTTGGTTCGTGCCGCGACCAACCTGGGTACCGGCTATTGGACGATGACGCCGATCAGGACGGCCGAAGGACGGCAGGTCTGGATCAATCGCGGCTTCGTGCCGGCAGGCACCAAGCGGGCGCAGGCCGCCGCGACCGCGCCCGCCGGGCCTGTGGTCGTGACCGGACTGCTTCGGCCGACCGAACCGGGCGGCAGCATTCTTCAATCGAACCAGCCCGGCGCCGACCGCTGGTATTCGCGTGACGTCAAGGCGCTGGCCATGGCGCGGGGCATTGGCCCGGTAGCTCCCGCCTTCGTCGATGCCCAGGTGGAGCAGTCGGCGCCGGTGCAGGGCCTTCGGCCCGTGCCGGGCCTCACCCAGATCCACTTTCCCGACAGCCACCTGAGTTATGCGCTGACCTGGTTCGCCATGGCGGCGATGTCGGCCATGGCGCTGATCTTCGTCTGGCGGCGGGGGCGATGGATCGCCTGATAGAGCTTTTCGCACCACACGGATTGCCGGGCGGATCGGCGAGCCGGGCCAATGTGGTGCTGCTCACCCAGTTACGCTGGACAGCGGTATTCGGCCAGCTTGCCACAATTGTGATCGTATCACAGGGGCTCGGCGTGAAGCTGGAGCTGGCGCCGCTGCTGCTGGCGCCGTTGCTCCTGATCGTCGTCAACCTCGCTTCGGCCAGCGTGGTGCTGAGACGGCGCGATTTCAGCCAGGGCGAGCTGTTCTCCGCCCTGATGGTGGACGTGATCGCCCTGTGCTGGCAGCTCTACCACAGCGGCGGCGCGACCAATCCCTTCACGTTCCTGTTCCTGCTCCAGATCGTGATCGCGGCAGTGATCCTCGATCTTCGCTGGAGTTCGCTGGTCGCGATCAATGCCTGCCTCTGCATGCTGCTGCTGACCTATTTCTACGTGCCGCTGCAACTGCCGGCACGCTATGCGCAGCATCCGTTCGAACTCTATATCTACGGCAGCCTATTCTGCTTCGTGCTGGCGGCGGTGCTGCTGATCGTCTTCGTGGCGCGGCTCGATTTCACCCGGCGCGAGAGCGACGCCAAGCTCGCCGCGCTGCGCCAGCAGGCGGTGGAGGAAGACCACATCATCCGCATGGGCCTGCTTGCTTCGGGCGCGGCGCACGAACTGGGCACGCCGCTGTCGTCGATCTCGGTCATCCTCGGGGACTGGGCGCGGCAGCCGGGCATTGCCGACGATCCCGACCTCGCCGCCGACCTTGCCGACGTGCGCCGCGAACTGGCGCGCTGCAAGAACATCGTCAGCGGCATCCTGATGTCCGCGGGCGAAATTCGCGGCATCGACCCGGCCGTCACCACCCTGCGCGGCTTCCTGGGCGAGATCCTGGAGGAGTGGCGCGCCCGCATGCCGGGGGAACTGCGATTCATCGATCGTATCGTGGAGGATCGCTCGATCGTCTCGGATCCCGGCCTGAGGCAGGTGATCGGCAACGTGATCGACAACGCGGTGGAGGTTTCCCCCGGCCTCGTCGTCATCGAAGCGCGGGTGGAGCACGGCCGGCTGGTGCTCACCGTCAGCGATCGCGGTCCCGGCTTCGCGCCCGACATGCTGCCGCGCGTCGGCCAGCCCTACGCGTCCACCAAGGGCCGCGACGGTGGCGGGCTGGGGCTGTTCCTGGTCGTCAACGTACTCCGGAAGCTCGGCGGCAAAGTGGCGGTAGACAACCTGGCGGAGGGCGGGGCAAGGGTGCAACTTGCGATTCCCCTTGCTACACTGGCGTTCGAGCCCAGAAAGGGCGAGGATTCAGCCGGGGCGCCATGACAGAAGCAGCAGTGATCGATCCAGACGGAGCCAGCCTGCTGATCGTGGAGGACGATCCCACCTTCGCGCGCACCCTGAGGCGCTCGTTCGAGCGGCGCGGTTACCGCGTCAGCTCCGCCGCCAGTCCCGACGAGGTCGAGGCCCTGAGCGGAGTTGAGGCCTTCGAATATGCCGTGATCGACCTGAAGCTGGGCGCCTCATCGGGGCTGGCGGTGGTGCAGTCGCTCCACGCGCGTTCGCCCGAGACGCGGATCGTGGTGCTCACCGGCTATGCCTCCATCGCCACCGCCGTAGAGGCGATCAAGCTCGGCGCCTCGCACTATCTGGCCAAGCCCTCCAACACCGACGATATCGAGGCGGCGTTCACCAGCGGGGAGGGCGACGCCAGCGTTCCCGTCGACGGGCGGCGCAGCTCGATCAAGACGCTGGAGTGGGAATATATCCACCGCACCCTCGTGGAGTGCGAGTTCAACATCTCCGAAGCCGCACGTCGCCTCGGCCTTCACCGTCGCACCCTCGCGCGTAAGCTTGAGAAACGGCAGCTGTAGAGGGCTTCATTGGCCGTTCTAGAATCGTCATCCTGAACTTGTTTCAGGATCCATTTCTCGACACGAACGGCAGCCTGTTTGGCAAAATGGATCCTGAAACAAGTTCAGGATGACGTGGTGTTTGGCGACGGGCATGGCGTGAAAAGCGATACGTGGGGAGAAACTTCGACATGACGGACAATCCCACCCCACCGCTCGCACGGCTTCCCGCGATCGATCCCCGTGCGCTGATGACGTTTCGCGTGGTCTGCGAAACCGGCTCGATCAGCGCGGCGGCGCGGGCGCTCAATCTGGCGCAGCCCTCGGTGTCCAACACCATCGCCTTGCTGGAACGGCGCCTGGGCGTCACCCTGTTCGAGCGGCGGCGGGGGGGAATCGTGCTCACGCGCGAAGGTGAGGTGCTGCGCCGGCCGGCGGAGGCGATGGCGCGCCTGCTGTCCGATGCAGTGAGCGACGTGGTTCACGCGCGCCACCATATCGCCGGGCCGCTGCGCATCGGCGGTACGCCCGGTGCCTTGCTCACCCTGTTGCCGGGTGCAATCATGCGGGTGGAGGAGGCCGTGGGCGACTTCGCCCTGAGCGCGGTGGAGCGGCCGGACGAGCAATTGCTCGACATGCTGCGCAAGGGCGAGATCGAGCTGGCCTTCGTCACCACGCGCATCCAGAACGTTCCCGAAGACATGGCGGAAGTGACCTGCGCGCGCGATCCCTTCGCGCTAATCGTGGGGCCGCGCCATGCCGACCTCGGGGATCGCGTCTCGCTTCGCGACGTGGAGCACTATCCCTGGGTCTTGCCGGAGGCGCGGGGCGCGTTCCGCAGGCAGGTCGATGCCCTGTTCATCGCTGCCGGCGTCTCGGTGCCGCGCACCACGATCCGCTGCGACTCGCTGCTCACCACCCGCGCCATCGTGCGCGAAACCGATCGCGTGACGGTGCTGCCGCGCACGGTCGCGATGGATGGTGCCTCGGATGGATCGATCCGGGCGATCGCGATCCAGGAGGCCGTGTTCGAACGCAGCGTCGGCGTGCTCCGTCTGGCCGAGCGCCGGCTTTCCCCTCTGGCCGAAGCGATGCTGGACGCTCTTTCCGCAGCCGATCGACCGGAAGCCTAGACGACGATCAACTTGACGCCGAGTTCCTGCAACCGCGCGGCCATGTCCTGCGGAATGCCGGCGTCGGTGACGATCGTGTCCACTTCATTCAGCCCGCAGACGATGGCGCCGGAGGAGGAGCGAAACTTCGAACTGTCCACCAGCAGCACCACTTCCTCGGCCCGGTCCATGAACCGGCGCTCTGCGGCGACGAGGATGACGTCCTGCTGCATCACCCCCTGCGGGCCTACCGCCGCGGCGCCCATGAACAGCTTGGGAGCATGGAAGCGCGGCATCGAATCCTCGCCCGCCGGGGCAAGGACGATGTTCTGTTCGCGGAAGACCGTGCCCGAGGGCAGCAGCACGCGGGTTCCCGTCTGCGGCAGCAAGGCATGGACGATGTGCAGCGAGTTGGTGAGCACCTGCACGTCCAGCCCGTCGAGATAGGGGCACATCTGGAGGGTGGTGCTCCCACCGTCGATCATGATCCCCTCGCCGGGGCCGCACAGCCTGGCGGCGGCGCGGCCGATCGCCTGCTTGGCGGGCAGGTTCTGGGTGATCGACTGCTCGAACGGCGTGCCGGCCAGACCCTGCTGTCTGTCGGGTTTTTCCTCTTCGGGCAGCTTGGCGCCGCCGTGGACGCGCTGGATGCGGCCGGATTCCTCCAGCCGCGTCAAGTCGCGCCGGATCGTGGCGGGCGAGGCGTCGAGCTGGGCTTCGAGAGCACGGTAGCTCACGAAGCCCGTGTCGGCGACGGCCTCGAGTATCAGGCGTTCGCGTTCCTCGGCGTGCATGCGACTTGTGCTTCCTTCTGAGGGGACAGACCGGGATCGGCCTGCTCCGCTTCGAGCTGTTCGAGCGACTTGCCCTCGTTGCGCGGCGCCCAGAGTGCGCCGATGATCCCGCTGATGACAAGGAACCCGGTAAGAATCCAGGCCAGGTTCGTAAAGCCCGTGGCGTTGAGCATGGGCACGAAGAAGCTGAAAACGCCCAGCGAGATGCGCACGATCGCGAAGCAGACGCCCTGCGCGGTGGAGCGCAGCATCGTCGGGAACATCTCCGAACTCCAGAGCTGGAAGAAGCTCTGCGCCCCGAAGCCGCCGCCGAACTGGAGCAGGAAGACGTAGAGCAGCGCCACCGGGATCGTCAGCGGGAATACCGCCAGCAACATCATGCCCGCCACCTGGATCACTGCCGAGATGATGAACAGCGTGCGCTGGTTCACCTTGTCGGACAGGCGCATGAACACGAAAGTGACGGAGATCATCGCCACGAAGAACGATACCGCCTGGATGGCGACGCTCTGCGCCTGGGTGGCCGCGCCCATGGTGCGCAGGATGTAGGGGAAGAAGAACCCGTTGGTGCCGGCCCAGAGGTTCCAGAACCCGTACATGCCCACGAGTCCGAGGATCGATGTCAGGTACTTGCCCTTGAACAGGCTGGACACGGGCGGGCGCTTCACGTCCGACTTCTGGGCCTCCACCCAGCGTTCGGACTCCTTCATCCTGGAGCGCAGCAGGGTAAGGCCCAGCGCGATCACCACCAGGTGTGCGAAGACGATCCGCGCGCCCAGCACGCCGAGCGAGGTCAGCGCCAGGCTCATCAGCAGCACCACCACCGGGCCGAGGTACCACAGCGCCTGCGCCACGCCCGAATGCTTGCCGCGCTTGTCGTCCGGCGCCTGCTCCGCGATCAGCGACCAGCTTGCCGGAATGTCCGCGCCCACCGCGAGGCCGACGATCAGGAAGCCGACGACGATCATCCACGGCGCCACCGCGAAGACCAGCATCGACATGCCCGCTGCGTAGATCAGCATATCCCACTGGTAGATCTTCTTGCGGCCGAGCTTGTCGCAGAGCCAGCCGCCGATCAGCGCCCCCACGCCCGCGCCGATGGCATTGGGGCCGAAAGCGGCGATCAGGCCGACGAAGTCGTTGGAGAGATGATAGCTCTCCTGCCACAGCGCGAGCGCGGCGGAACCGGCGACGATCGAGCCGGCATCGATGTAATTGGCGAGGCCGGCCAGAATGGTATTCCGCCAGTTTTCCTCCCCTCCCTGAACTTGCGTCATTTTATGGTCCCTCCCGCCAGGATCGTTCTGTCGATCTCTGCGATTTTCGTGGTGCCGGTGAGCGCCATGGCGACGCGCATCTCGGCCTCGATCAGTTTCAGCATCTTGGTGACGCCCGCTTCGCCGCCCGCGGCCAGCGCCCAGGCCCAGGCCCGGCCGAGCAGGACGCCCTTGGCGCCCAGCGCCAGCATCCGCACCACGTCGAGGCCGGAGCGGATGCCGCCGTCTGCCAGCACCGTCATGCGATCGCCCACCGCATCGGCGATCGGCGGCAAGGCGCGGGCGCTGGAGAGCACGCCGTCGAGCTGGCGCCCGCCATGGTTGGACACGACCAGCCCATCGGCACCGAGCGCGGCGGCTTCCTTGGCGTCCTCCGGGTCGAGAATGCCCTTGATGACGAGCGGCCCCTTCCATTCCGAGCGGATGAAATCGAGGTCGCGCCAGTTGATCGAGGGGTCGAAGTTGTTCCGCATCCAGGCGAAGAAGTCCTCGATCCCGGTCTTGCCCAAGAGCACCGGAGCGACGTTCCCCAGCGTATGCGGGCGGCCATGGATGCCCACGTCCCAGGCCCATGCGGGCCGCGCGGCGGCCTGGGCGAAGCGCCAGGCCGCGCCCTTGAACCCGCCGGTTCCGGCAAGGCCCGTGTGATAGTCGCGGTAGCGGCTGCCGGGCACCGGCATGTCCACGGTGAACACCAGCGTGGAGCAGCCGGCTTCAACTGCCTTGGCCAGCAGGTCTTTCATGAAGGCGCGGTCGCGGATCATGTAGAGCTGGAACCAGAACGGCTTGGCAGCCGCCCTGGCCACTTCCCCGATGGTGCAGGCGCCGACGGTGGAGAGCGTGAAGGGGACGCCCGCCTTGTCCGCCGCGCGTACCGCCTGGCACTCGCCGCGTCGGGCATTCAGCCCCGCCAGGCCGATCGGAGCGAGAGCGACCGGCAGGGCCAGCTTCTGGCCGAACAGCTCGGTCGAGAGGTCCAGTTGCGAAACGTCGCGCAGCACCCGCTGGCGCAAGGCAAGATCGGCAAGGTCGGAGACGTTGCGGCGCAGCGTCGCTTCGGCATAGGAGCCGCCGTCGATATATTCGAACAGGAAGCGTGGCAGCTTGCGGCGGGCGGCTTCGCGGAAGTCGGGGATCGATGCAGTGATCATGCGAAGGCCTTCGCGACGGAATCCTGCCACAGCGTCCGATAGCCCGCGAGGTCGCCCTCCAGCGGCTCCACCCGGCGCAGGCCGCCCTGTGCTTGCAGCAGCGGGTTGATGAGGCGCAGCGCCCCGAACGAGACGTCGTTATGCGCGTTGGCGACGTAGACTTCGGTTTCCGGCCTCAGCGCGGCCAGCGCGCGAACGAAGACTTCGGCTTCGGCGAAGCGGCCTTCGATCAGCAGGCGCTGCTTCGATCCGATCAGGTCCAGCGAAGTATCGGCCACCATCGCGGCATAGAGGCAGATCGCGGCGCGGCGGGCGTACCAGGTTCCCTGCCATTCCACGGGTGCGTTGACCCAGCGCGCTTCGCCGTCCGGGAACGGTCCGAAACCGGGAGCAAGCGTCGGCATCATCATGGTGCGGCGGCGCAGCAGTCCGGGGACTTCTTCCATCAGCCGGGGCTGGTCCGGCCTGATATCGACGCGGCGGGTATCGAGCTGGATCACCGATTCGATCTCTCGCCCGCCCATGAAGCGGGCCGACGGCACCGGCCAGCCATAGGCATCGACATTGACCAGCGTGTCGCGCGCCTCGGGCAGCGAGGCGATGGAGAATGTTTCGGCGGCGAGGCGCATGGCGATGAACCAGGTGCCGGTGGACAGGATCGTCGCCTCCTGCCGCGCGATCTCAGTAAAACCGCGCGCCGCGAGCAGCGCGGCGTTGGAATCGTGCAATCCCGCAAGGACTTGTGCCGTGGCGGGAAGCCCGGTTTCGGCCGCAAGCTCGGGGCGCAGGGTGCCCACGGCATCGCTCGCCTTGACGATGGGCGCGAACCGTTCCGCCCAACCGAAACGCTCGGCCATCGGAGAGAAGCGCGCATCGGCCGGGCGCCACAGGTCGGTATGGCAGCCCAGGCTGGTCACTTCGCTGGCAGCCTGGCCGGAGAGGAACCAGGCCCAGTACTGCGCCCAGGGCACCAGCGTGGCCCCGGCCATTTTCTCGGGATGAAGGCGGCTCATCCAGTAGACCTGGGTGCCCAGGTTGAGGCCGTCCGGCAGGGCGGGAGAGCCGGTGAGGGTGAAGGCGTCACGCTCGCGGCGGTAGTCCGCCATCACGTCTTCGGGGATGGCCTGTTCGTAGTCGAGCGGTGGGAACAGCAGGCCGTCCTCACCAAGCGCCGCGAAGCCGGCGCCGTGCGCCACCGGAACGATCGCCTCAACCGGATGGCCCGACCAGCCGCGCAGGGTTGCGCGCAGCCATTGGCCGATCCCCGTAACGTCGAGGCAGCGTAGGCCCTCCTGTTCGCAAGGGCTGTTGGGACGCACCTGCCGATCGAGCATGCGGCCGCCGCGCGTCCACAGCGTCAACTTGCTGAGAGTCTTGCCGATATCGACGACTATGAATGTACCCGTACCCGTCATGGCTCTTTCAACCATCCTCAAATCCCAAGACGCTCTGACCAATTATGATTGACTTCGGCGATCGAACGTGATCGTTTTGTAGCGAAACAGATTGCTCATGCAAGCACGAATTGGTAGAGGATGACTATGGATACCATGACCGCTTCCCGCCCGGCTGCGATACCTTTTGCCGTCCCCACCAGCCGCTGGGACGATTCGCTGGCCGCCTCGCTTTCGCCCGAACAGCTGCTGCTCTACCGCTCCAACCTGCTCGGCTCGGACCTCACCGTCACCAACTTCGGCGGGGGCAATACTTCGGCCAAGCTGACGGAAGTGGATCCGCTGACCGGCGGCGAGGTGGAAGTGCTGTGGGTCAAGGGTTCGGGCGGCGACATCGGTTCGATGAAGCTCGACGGTTTCGCCACGCTCTACCAGGAAAAGCTGCTCGGCCTCGAGGCGCACTACGCCGGGCCTGAAGACGACGACAAGATGGTGGGCTACCTGCCGCACTGCACGTTCAACCTCAACGGCCGCGCCGCCTCGATCGATACCCCGCTGCACTCGCTGTTGCCCTTCGCCCATGTCGACCACGTCCACCCCGACGCGATCATCGCGCTCGCGGCCAGTTCGGGCGGCGAAGCAGCGACGCAGGCGATCTGGGGCGGCAAGATCGGCTGGCTCGGCTGGAAGCGCCCGGGCTATACGCTGGGCGTGCAGCTGCGCGATTTCGTGGCCGCGAACCCCGGTGTCGAGGGCGTCATGCTGGCGGGCCACGGGATCATCTGCTGGGCCGATACGGCGAAGTCCTGCTACGAGCACACCGTCGAGTTGATCGCCGACGCCGCCAAGTATCTCAACGCGAAACTCGCCGAAAAGCCCGCTTTCGGCGGCGAAGTCCACTCCTCCTCCTCGGACCGAACCGCCATTGCTGCCGACCTTATGCCGCGCCTGCGCAGTCAGATGACTGGGGCACGGCGTAAGGTCGGCCATTTTTCGGACGACGCCGAAGCGCTGGAATTCGTGAACTCGGCCGAGTTCGAGCGTCTGGCCGGGCTGGGCACGTCCTGCCCCGATCACTTCCTGCGCACCAAGATCGCTCCCCTGACCCTCGATCCCTCGCGCCTCCAGGACGATGCCTATCTGGCGCAGAAGGTCTCGGACTATCGCGACATGTATGCCGCCTATTACGAGCGCTGCAAGCGTCCGAATTCGCCCGCGATGCGTGATGCCAACCCGGTGGTCGTGCTGGTGCCGGGCGTGGGCCGCATCACCTTCGCCACCGATAAGACCACCGCGCGCCTTGCAGGGGAATTCTACGGCAACGCCATCAATGTGATGCGCGGCGCGGAAGCCATCGGCGACTACATCGCACTCGACGAGCAGGAAGCGTTCGACATCGAATACTGGCTGCTTGAGGAAGCCAAGCTCCAGCGCATGCCTGCGCCGAAGCCGCTGGTCGGCCGCGTGGCGCTCGTCACCGGCGGTGCGGGCGGCATCGGTGCCGCCACCGCCGCGCGCCTGATGGCGGACGGCGCCTGCGTGCTGCTGGCCGATCGCGACGCCGATGCCGTCGAGGAAGTACGCGCCGGTTTCGCCAAGCAGTTCGGCAAGGACGTGGTCCGCGCCGCCGTCTGCGACGTGACCGACGAAGCGCAAGTCTCCGAAGCCTTCGCCACGGCCGCGCGGGAGTTCGGCGGGCTCGACATCCTCGTCGCCAATGCCGGCATCGCTTCATCGGCCCCGATCGAGGAAACCACGATCGAACTGTGGAACCGCAATTACGATGTGCTGGCGCAGGGTTACTTCCTCACCAGCCGCGCCGCCTGGCCGCTGCTGAAGGGCATGAAAGAGCAGGGCGGTACCTCGGTCGTCTTCATCGGATCGAAGAACGGCGTGGCTGCCGCCACCAATGCCTCGGCCTATGCTTCGGCCAAGGCGGCGGCGAACCACCTTGCGCGCTGCTTGGCGCTGGAAGGCGCGCCGCACGGCATCCGCGTCAACGTCGTCAACCCCGATGCCGTCATCAAGGGCAGCAAGATCTGGGACGGCGACTGGCGCAAGGAGCGCGCGGGCGCCCATGGCATCGACACCGGCAAGGAACTGGAAGAGCACTACCGCCAGCGCTCCATGCTGAAGCGCGACGTCCTGCCTTCGGACATTGCCGAGGCGGTCTATTTCCTGGCCGGCGACCAGTCGGCGAAATCCACCGGCAACATGATCAATGTCGATGCGGGTAACGCACAGGCGTTCACGCGCTAAGAGATATATGTCGGGGGAGGGCGCGAACCGGTGCGCTCCCCCGAACGGGCAAGAGGATAGAAGAATGAGCAGACTGCCGATTTCCGATGAGCTGATCGCCGAAGCCAATGCCCGCGCCGCGGATGCGCTGGAGGACGAATACGCCTCGCTCGGCCGCAAGCTGGAGCGTTCGGGTATCGCCATCGACGCGATCAAGGACAAGGTCGCCGCCTTCTCGGTCGCCGTCCCTTCGTGGGGCGCGGGCCGGGGCGGCACCCGTTTCGCCAAGTTCCCCATCGCGGGCGAGCCGACCACCATCCACGAGAAGCTGGAAGACTGCGCCGTCATCAACCAGCTTTCGCGCCTGACGCCGCGCGTCTCGCCGCACTTCCCCTGGGACAAGGTGAGCGACTACAAGGCCCTGCGCGAAGAGGCCGCCAGCCTCGGCCTGGGCTTCGATGCGGTGAACTCCAACACCTTCCAGGACCAGAAGGACCAGGCACACACTTACGCCACCGGCTCGCTCTCCTCGACCATCGAGGCGACGCGCCAGCAGGCTGTCGAGCACAACATCGAATGCATCGAGATCGGCCGGCAGCTCGGCTCCACCGACCTCACTGTATGGGTAGGTGACGGCACCAACTTCCCCGGCCAGCAGGATCTTGGCCGCAGCCTCGACCGCTATCTTGATGCCGCTGCGCAGGTCTATGCCGCGCTGCCGGATGACTGGCGCATGCTGCTCGAACACAAGATGTTTGAACCGGCGTTCTATTCCACCGTGATCAGCGACTGGGGTTCCTCGATCCTCGCCGCGCAGGAACTCGGCCCCAAGGCCAAGTGCCTCGTCGATCTCGGCCACCATGCGCCCAACGTGAACATCGAGCAGATCGTCGCCCGCCTCCACCGCTTCGGCAAGCTGGGCGGCTTCCACTTCAACGACAGCAAGTACGGCGACGACGATCTCGATTCGGGTTCGATCAATCCGCACCAGCTGTTCCTGGTGTTCAACGAACTGGTCGAGGCCGAACTGGCCCCGCGAGACGGCTTCAAGCCCAGCTACATGATCGACCAGTCGCACAACGTGACCGATCCGATCGAATCCATGCTGTCTTCCGCCGAAGCCATCGGATCCTGCTATGCCAAGGCGCTGCTGGTGGACCGCGAGGCGCTGCATCTTTCGCAGGAAGCCAACGACACGATGATGGCCTTCCAGGCCCTGCGCCGGGCCTACAATGTCGATGTCAGCCCGATCCTCGCCAAGGCGCGCGTGGAAGCGGGCGGTGCGGCAGACGTGCTGGCCGTCTACCGCGAAAGCCGCTGGCGCGACCGCAAGGCCCAGGAACGCAAGGCCGTCGGCCTCGGCGCCGGGATCGTCTGATCCTTTTCGATACCTGAACTGCCGCCGGGAAGGGCAAAAGCCCTCCCGGCATCGCCTGCCGCCAAAACCATTCGGTTTCGGTGACCGGCGCAAGAAGACAAGACCATAACCATTGGATCCGGGAGGGACTATGCCGATCCTTACGCTGCGTACTCTGCTGTGCGTCGCCACCGCACTCGTTGCCGTTCCCGCTATCGCGCAGGAGCAGGCGCCTGCCTCCACCGCTGATAGCGCCACCGCCCCGCTCGAAGAACAGTTCAGGGATCCGCCCAATTCCGCGCGCCCGCGCGTCTGGTGGCACTGGATGAACGGCAACATTTCCAAGGACGGCATCGCCAAGGACATGGCCTGGATGAAGCGCGTCGGCATCGGCGGGCTCCAGAACTTCGATGCCAATCTCCAGACGCCGCAAGTGGTGGACAAGCGCCTCGTCTACATGACGCCCGAGTGGAAGGACGCCTTCCGCTTCGCCGCGCATGAGGCCGACCGGCAGGGGCTGGAACTGGCCATTGCCGCCTCGCCCGGCTGGTCCGAAACCGGCGGCCCCTGGGTTAAGCCGCAGGACGGGCTGAAGAAGCTGGTCTGGTCGGAAACCACGCTAGCCGGCGGGCAGCGCCTGAGCGGAAAGCTGGCTGCCCCGCCCTGGACCACTGGACCTTACCAGACGCTCGGCGCGCCGCTGTCCATCGAGGAAATGATCTCCGGTCACCCGGCTCCTCCCGGACCTTCGCATTACGGCGAGGTCGGCGTCTTCGCCTTCCCCGAGCAGGTGGAGCCCGCTCGGGCGCCCGCCCGCGCGGTCGATGGCCTTGGCAATGTGCTGTCCCTTGGCAAGCTCTCGGACGGCGACCTGGGCGAGGGCGTGACGCTGGCGCGCAAGCAAGGCGAGGCCCCCAGCTTGCGGCTCGACTATGCGAAACCCGCCAGGGTCGCCTCCGCAACGGTCTTCGTGCCCGGCGTCGTGGTGCCCTTCGCCGGTGCTGCCTTCACCGCCGTGCTGGAATCGAGTGCGGACGGCAAGGTCTGGACGCAGATCGCTCCGCTGACGCTGGGCGCGGTGCCGACCACCGTCAGCTTCCCCGCCGTTACCGCCGCGCATTTCCGGCTGGTGCTCAATTCGCGTAAGCCCGATGGCGGGCTCGGCGCGCCGGTACCGGGCATCGTCATGGATGGTCTGTTCGACGGTGTCGGCGCCGCGATGGCGAAGAAGCCGCTGATCGTCGGCACTTTCGCGCTCGATCCAGGCGCTAAAGTCGATCGCTTCGAAAGCAAGGCCGGCTTCGTCATGAGCCGCGACTACTACGCGCTGGAGGAGCCGAAGGATGGCGCCACCGGCATCGCGCCTGCCAGCGTCATCGACCTGACCGGCAAGCTCAGGGCCGACGGCACGCTCGACTGGCAGGCCCCGGCGCTCTCCAAGGGGCAGCGCTGGCGGGTGCTGCGCATGGGCTATTCGCTGCTGGGCACCACCAACCACCCCGCGCCGCCGGAAGCGACCGGGCTTGAGGTGGACAAGTTCGATGGCGACGCGGTGCGCCGCTACCTCGACCACTATATCGGTATGTACAAGGAAGCTGCCGGACCGGACATGGTCGGCCAGCGCGGCGTGCGCGCCTTGCTGACCGACTCGATCGAGGTGGGCGAGGCGAACTGGACGCCCCGGATGCTGGAGCAGTTCCAGCGCCTGCGCGGCTACGATGCGCGGCCCTGGCTACCCGCGCTCACCGGCGTGCTGGTCGGCACCCGGGCGGAGACGGACAAGTTCCTCTACGACTACCGCCGCACCTTGGCCGACCTGCTGGCGAGCGAGCACTACGGCACGGTCGCGAAGGTCGCGCATGAGAACGGCCTCAAGGTCTATGGCGAGGCGCTTGAAGACAAGCGACCGATGCTGGGCGACGACATGTCCATGCGCAGCCACACGGACATACCGATGGCCGCCATGTGGACCTTCCGCGAGGAAGGCCCGCGCCAGACGCTGATCGCCGACATGAAGGGCGCGGCCTCGGTCGCGCATCTCTATGGGCAGAACCTTGTCGCGGCGGAATCGATGACCGCCTCGATGTCGCCCTGGGCTTTCGCGCCCAAGGACTTGAAGCGCTTCATCGACATGGAGTTCGTGAGCGGCGTCAACCGGCCCGTGGTCCATACCTCGGTCCATGTGCCGGTGGACGACAAGAAGCCGGGCCTCTCGCTCTTCATCTTCGGCCAGTATTTCAACCGGATGGAAAGCTGGGGCGAGATGGCAAAGCCCTGGGTGGACTATATCTCGCGCTCGTCGCTGCTGCTCCAGGCGGGGCGGAACGTGGCGGACGTGGCCTATTTCTACGGCGAGGAAGCGCCCCTGACCGGGCTCTATGGCGACAAGCCGGTGGCCGATGCGCCGGTATCGCACGCCTACGATTTCCTCAGCTACGACGCCCTGACCGGCCTGCTCTCCAACGACGGCAACGAGGTCGCCGCGCCCAGCGGTGCGCGGTACCGGGCGATCTATCTCGGCGGCTCCTCGCAGCGCATGACGCTGGGGGCGCTGAAGAAGCTGGCGGCGCTGGTCGAAGGTGGCGCGACAGTGATCGGCGAGGCGCCGGTGTCGACGCCCAGTATGATGGGGGGGATGATGGCAGGGCAGACCGGCGAATGGTCTGCTCTGGTCGTGAAGCTCTGGCCGGGCAGCGGTGACGCAGTGGTCGGAAAGGGCCGGGTGATCGCGGGCAAGGACGTGGAGGGCGCGCTGAAGGCCATGGGCGTCGCTCCCGACTTCACCTTCACCGCCGCGGCAGCAGGCGCGAAGATTCCCTTCGTCCACCGCCGCGATGGGCAGGGTGAAATCTACTACCTCTCCAACCCGCAAGGTCCGCAGAGCATCGAGGCGCGCTTCCGCGTCACCGGCAAGGTGCCTGAACTCTGGCACCCCGAAACCGGAACCAGCGAGCCGGTAAGCTACCGCATCGAGAACGGCCAGACCATCGTGCCGCTCTCGTTGGTCGAAGGCGATGCGGTCTTCGTGGTGTTCCGCAAGGCGGCCACGAAGCAGAACCTGGCACTGCCGACCAAGCCGGTACAGACGCTGGCCTCGCTCGACGAAGGCTGGACAGTGAAGTTCCAGGCCGACCGAGGCGCCCCCGCGTCGATCGAGATGGCGAAACTGGCCCCGCTCGAACGCAACGCGGATGCGGGCGTGAAATACTTCTCCGGCGAGGCGACCTATTCGCGCAGCTTCACTCTGCCAAAGGGGGCGAGGGCCGGGCAGCCGCTCTGGCTCGATCTCGGGCAGGTGGGCGATCTGGCGGAAGTCACGGTGAACGGAAAGCCGGTCGGTGCAGCGTGGCATGCGCCTTATCGGATCGACATCGGCAAGGCCGTGAAGAGCGGCGCCAATACCATCGAGGTGAAAGTGGCGAACTTGTGGGTCAATCGCCTGGTGGGCGATGCCCAGATTCAGCCGAATTCGGGAGTGCAGAAGATCACCTGGACGGCTATGCCGACCTACCGGGCGGATGCGCCGCTTCGGCCTTCGGGGCTGATCGGGCCGGTTGTTTTGGCGAAGTAAGAAGAGGAAGTCCTGGGGGATGATCCCCCAGACCCTCGGAATGTCGAGCTTGCGCGCGGATTGAGGTTTTGCGCTCCCTGCGGCGCAGCCATTAGTCTCCCGACGCAGCCGGGGGCGCAGGACGGATAGGCTGGGCGTGACCTATACAGTATCGGGGATGCAGGGGGGCTATGTTCCCCTGCTTTTCCTTCTTCTAGTCCCCATGCGCATGGGTGGATTTGTCCAGATGCGGCCGGTGCCCCGTCATCCGCAGGTAGAACCGCGAGAAATACGAAGGGTCCGAAAAGCCCAGTTCGTTCGAAACCTGCACGACGCTGGCATTGGCGAAGCAGAGCAGCCGCTGCGCTTCCAGCGCCAGCCGGGCGTGGAGCAGTTCCTGCGGCGAGCAGTCCAGCCGGGCGCGGCACAGGCGGGTGAGGGTGCGTGCGGTCATGCCCAGCCGCTCGGCATACCAGCTTACCGGCAACTGGTCGCGAAAGTGCAGTTCGACCAGATGGCGCAAGTGCGAGATACGCTGGTCGCCGCTGCCTTCGTCCGCCGTTTCCTCCTCCGGCAGCAGTGAACGCAGCAGCGCCTCCGCCATGGACAGGAACAGCGCGTTCGGGCGCCGCCAGTCCTGCGGGATGGCGAGCATCTCGGCGCAGAGAAATTCGACCCGCTCCAGTAATTCCATCGGCGTCGGCGCGAAGCGGCCATGGGTGGCGGCATGGAGCAATGGGTCGCCCAACCCGCTGCGCCGTTCCGCGAAGCCGCTGCTGAGCATCAGCACGTAGCCCAGGGTCTCCGGCCGGAAGCGGAAGCCGTGAATGCTGCCGGCCGGAACCACGATGTGACAGGGCGCTTCGAGCGTTTCGGTGGTATCGTCGATGGTGAGCGTCACCTGTCCCTTCGATACCAGCATGACCTGCACGCCCCGGACATGGCGATGCGGTGCGATTTCCCAGTCATGCAAGGAACTTCGCGCGGCGATCGTCTCGATATGCCCGAATTCCGCAGAGCTGTCGGGAATATCCTCGCCGTAGAGGACATAGGACGGGACGGGGCGGGCAAGCATGAGGCGTGTCTCGAAAGTACCTGAAGAATGGCCTTCCGGTGCATTCCGCCAGACCGCGCGCAGTGTCAATCCCGATGGCGAAGCGAGGCTCCCCCGACAAGTCGGCCACAAGGTCGAAGTGCGAGCCCGCAGGTTGGAATTGGGAGAATGCGAAAATGCGCACGCAAGTAGCCATCATCGGTGCCGGTCCGGCCGGTCTCCTCCTCGGGCACCTGCTGCGGGCCGAGGGTATCGAATGTGTCGTCGTCGAGCGCCAGACCGGCGATTACGTTCTTTCGCGCATCCGTGCCGGCGTGCTGGAGCAGGGCACCGTCGCGCTGATGGAGCGCCTCGGGCTCGATGCCCGCATGAAGGAAGAGGGCCTGCCGCACGACGGCTTCAACCTGGCCGATGGCGAGCGTCTGATCCGCATCGACATCAAGGCGCTGACCGGCAAGCAGGTCATGGTCTACGGCCAGACCGAGCTCACGCGCGACCTGATGGAAGCCAGCGAGGAACGCGGGCTTGAGGTGATCTACCAGGCGAGCGATGTCGCCCTCCACGACATCGAAAGCGACGCACCTTACCTTACCTACCACAAGGACGGCGCCGAACACCGCATCGACGCCCGCTTCATCGTCGGCTGCGACGGTTTCCACGGCCCTTCGCGTGCAGCGATCCCGGCCAGCGTCGGCCAGACCTTCGAGCGCGTCTATCCCTTCGGCTGGCTGGGCATCCTGGCCGACGTGCCGCCCTGCAACCACGAACTGATCTATGCCCACCACGAACGCGGCTTCGCGCTCGCCTCGCAGCGCAGCCACACGCGCAGCCGCTACTACATCGACGTGCCGCTGACCGAGAAGCTGGAAGACTGGAGCGACGACCGCATCTGGGACGAACTCTCGATCCGCCTCGGGCCCGATGCCGCCGCCCATATCACGCGCGGCCCCTCCATCGAGAAGTCGATCGCACCGCTGCGCTCCTTCGTGTTCGAGCCGATGCGCCACGGCAGCCTGCTGCTCTGCGGCGACGCGGCGCACATCGTGCCGCCGACCGGCGCGAAGGGCCTGAACCTCGCTGCCAGCGACGTCTACTATGCGCACGAAGCGCTCGCCGCCTTCTTCAAGAAGGCCGACAACGACGCCATTCCCGCCTATTCGACAAAGGCCCTGCGCCGCGTCTGGGCCGCGGAGCGCTTCAGCTGGTCGCTGACCAAGCTGATGCACCGTTTCCCGGAAGACGGTCCGTTCGAGCGCCGGATGCAGCTTGCGGAGCTGGACTACATCGCGTCGAGTGAACATGCGCGGCGGGTCATCGCAGAGAACTATGTGGGGTTGCCGGTTTAAGGAGTCCTGGGGGATGATCCCCCAGACCCTCGGAATGTCGACTTTGCGCGCGGCCCATCGGCAGTGCGCTCCCTGCGGCGCAGCCATTATGTCTCCCGATGCAATCGTGGGCGCGTAACGGGTAGGTAGCACCTGACCTGGACAGTAACGGGGTGCAGGGGCGATGGCCCCTGCGTTTCTCTTTTCTTTCTTTCCGACAACCCTTCACCTCCCCGCGCGTTTCGGCTCCGTTCGAGCGAGATGCACGGGAGGGGATGAGGGGACATGGATGGCAACCGGCGCTCGGCATGGGATGCCGCCCTCGACGGAAGCAAGGAGGGGTTTTTCGCCTCTCGGGCAAGAACTTGGGGTCTTCGCATGCGCAGCACGATTGCCTCTGCGCGCTTTGCTGCTATCGCAGCCCTTGTGCGAAATCCTATTGTCCTCCTCCGCGCACGCGGCCCCTTCGTGCTGGCGTCAGCCACCGGGCTCACTCTTGCGCTGGCCGGGTGTGCCACGTCCAGGGCGCCCGAGGCTCCCGCCAACCTGATGATCGCGCCGCCGGTGGCAGCGCCGCAGGACGGAGACTGGTGGAAGACGGCCGGCGATCCGCTGCTGGCCAATCTCGTGGAGCGCGGGCTTGCGGCGGACAACGATCTGGCTTGCCGTGCCGCGCGGCTGCATCAGCAGGAGGAAACCGATGCCTCCGCTTCGCGGGGGATCACGGGCAAAGTCCGCGCGCTGGTCGGCCGGGACGAGGCGCCGGAACGCGACGCCGCGCGCATGGCCTGGGCCTATGCCTATGCGCAGGCCCGCGCCGATCGCGCGACCGAGGTGGCGCTGGCCTATGTGCAGGTGCGCCGTCTCCAGCAGATCCTCGTTCTGCGGACCGAGCGGCTGGACCAGTTTCGCGACAATGCGGTGATCGCCGAGTTCCGCCGTCAGGCCGGGCTGGTAACCGCCATCGATGGCGGTTTGGGCAACAGCATGGCGGGTGTCGTCGACGCTGACGTTTCCGCCACGCGCGCCCGCTTCGATGCCGCGCGTGGCAATCTCGCCGCGCTGACGGGGATGACCGATACCGACCTGCTGACGGCGCTGGGCGAAAAGGCGGAAGTTCCAGCCGTTTCGCCCGATGCGCAGATCGCCACCGCTGCTGACGCCCCGCTCCATCGCGCCGATCTGCTGGCCCTGCGCAGCCGGCTGGAATCCAGCCTGGCGCACCAGAAGGTAACGCAGGAACAGCTCGACGCCGCCCGCGCCACGCCCGAGGATCCGGCAACCGCCCCCGCCTTGCGCGATGCCTTGCAGAAGCTGGCCAAGGCCGAACAGGGCGCGCAGGCGGAAATCGCCTCGACACGCCAGTCGCTTGCCACTTTCGATGCCCGCGAGGCTGCGATCGAGGCAACGGCGACACAGGCCAAGCGTGCGGTGGCCGATGCGCGCGCCGCCTACAAGGCGGGCTTCGGGGATTTCGCCACGCTCTATGTCGCGGAAGCGGCGGCGCTGGCTGCGGACGAGGCTCGCGTGAACCTGAAGGCGGACCGCACGGCAGCGCTCGTTCGCCTGCGCAAGCAGGAGGGCGCGGGCTGGTCCTCCGCCGATCTCGATCCGCCGATGGGGGCTGCTACCTGTGACTGAACCGGAATCGGGCGCGCTCGATACTTTCCTCGGGTCCGGACGGCGGCGTGGGCGAAGTCACCTGCTGAGCCTGCTGCTGCTGGCGGTGGCGGCGGTGGCGGCGGTCCTGCTGCTGGTGCGGTTCGTGAGCGGCACGGATTCCCCCTACTACACGGCCCTTGTCGAACGCGGAGACGTTACCCCTCTCATTTCCGAGCGCGGCACGGTTCACGGCAGCGGCGAGGTGGTGCTTGCGGCGGCGCTTGACGGCACGGTGTCGGCAGAGGGCGTTCCTGCCGGCGGTCGGGTGGAGGAAGGCCAGGTTCTGGCCACGATCGATGCGGAGCCGCTGCGCAGCACCCTTGCCGCCGATCGGTCGCTGGTTTCCGCCGCCGAGGCCGACGTCGCCGCCGCCCAGGCATCGCGTGATGAGGCCGCCGCGCGGCTCGGCCGGTTCGAGGATGTCTGGCGCCGTTCCGGGCACCGGGTTCCGGCGATCAACGAACTGGAATCCGCCCGCAGCGCCGTCGATCGCGCCACGCGGGAGGTTTCCGCCGCGCAGGCCCGCCTTTCCGCCGCCCGCAGCAGTCTGAAGGCCGACAGCGAAACACTGGCGGCAGCCGTGGTCCGCGCACCCTTCGCGGGCTTCGTGGTCGATCGCAACATTCGCAACGGCCAGCGGGTGCGGGCGGGCATGCGCCTGTTCACCCTTGCGGCCAGCGACGAGACGCTGGAGGTCGAAGTACCCCTCGCTAAGGCGGGCAATGCCGAAATCGGCGCCGGCACCGTCGCCCGCATAAGGCTGGACGCAATGCCGGACGATGTTCAGCAGGCAACGCTCGCGCGTGTGCTGGTGGACCGGGCAGATGCGCCGGGCTCTCGCCGGGCGGCGTTCACTCTGGAAAACCCGGCCGAAACGGTCCGGCCCGGCATGGCCGCCACGGTCGAGATCGTGCTGCCGCCGCGCAAGGGCGTGATGCTGGTCCCCGATGCCGCTCTCACTTTTGAGCCGGAAAACTCGGCTGATCGCAGCAGGGCGCGCATCTACCTCGTTTCCCCGGACGGCGAGCCGCGCCGGGTCTATGTCTCCATCGGCGCGGGCGACGGCAAGCGCACCGAAGTCGTGGCCAACGATTTGAAGCCCGGCGACGAAGTCATCATCGGCTGGCGTACCCCGCCTGCCAGATGATCGTCTCTCCATAGAAGGACCGTTGTTACGCAGGAACGAAACTTTGGTTTCGTCCATGCGTATTGACCGCATGAACCAGAAGAACATGAGGGGCTCCAGCCCAGAAGCGCGGCAAGAGGCCGATTTGTTCCCCGCCCAGGGAACGTTCGCCCGCCGCCAGTTTGCCGGTATTCTGGCTTTGATGGCCGGCGTTGCGGCCTTTCCGCGCCTGGCGGAGGCAGCCGTGCAGCCGAAATTTGCAGCGGCGAGGCCGTTCTCCTGGGACAGTCTGGTTCAACAGGCCCGCGCGCTGGCCGCCAGCCCCTGGGCCGCGCCCGGTGTCTCTCCCCGCGCCGTGGCCGACTTCGATGCCGTGGGCAAGTTGACTTACGGGCAGGCACAGGCGCTGGGCGGCAATGTCCGCCTGTTCCCGGCCGCAAAGGGAACATCGCCTCACGCCGTCAAGCTTCACCTCGTGGAGAACGGCAGCGCGCGTGAGCTTCTCGACGCGCGGGGGCTGTTCGTGGGCGGCAAGGCGGCGGACCCGGCGGGCTTCCGGGTGATGACCGCCGACCAGCGATCCGACTGGATGGCTTATCTCGGAGCATCCTATTTCCGGGCATCCGGCTCGCGCGACCAGTACGGGCTTTCGGCAAGAGGCATCGCGGTGGACACCGCGCTGCCCAAGGCGGAGGAGTTCCCCTCCTTCACCGAGTTCTGGATCGAGAACCTGGGCGCGGATCACGTCCGCATCCACGCCCTGCTCGACGGACCCAGCCTGACCGGAGCCTATGCCTTCGATTGCCGCAAGACGGCATCCGGCGCGGGGGCCGGGGTGACGCAGGACGTGCGCGCCGCGCTGTTCTTCCGCCGCGACATCGAACGCCTGGGCGCCGCGCCGATCACCAGCATGTTCTGGTACGACCAGTCGGATTCCGCCAAGCGCGGCGACTGGCGCCCCGAAATTCACGATTCGGACGGGCTTGCCCTCTGGTCCGGAAGCGGTGAGCGGATCTGGGTGCCTCTTACCAACCCTTCGGTGAACCGTACCAATGCATTGCGCGCGGATCATGTGAAGGGCTTCGGGCTGCTCCAGCGCGATCAGGCCTTCGATCATTACCAGGATGATGGCGCCTATTACGACCGCCGCCCCTCGCTATGGGTCGAGCCGCAGGGAGACTGGGGCGCGGGCACGGTGATGCTCTATCGCATGCCCACGGATGCGGAGACGCAGGACAACATCGCCGCCTTCTGGGTCTCCGATCAGCCGGCGAAGGCAGGGCAAAACCGCGAGTTTTCCTATCGCCTGAACTGGACTTCGCAGGATCCCACGGTTGGCACCACGGCGCGCTGTGTCGACAGCTGGCAGGGGCGGGCAGGCCGTCCGGGGGATACACCCGGTGCGCAGGACGCGCGCAAGTTCGTGTTCGATTTCGAAGGCCCCACGCTCAAGGGCCTGACACGCGACAGCGGCGTAACCGCAGCCACCAACCTGCCGCCCAAGGCCCTGCTGCATGCCGCCGCCTATCCGGTGGCGGGACAGGAGGGCCGCTGGCGCGTGACGCTGGACGTGCTGCCATCGGCTGTCCCTGCTCCGGAATTCAGGCTATATCTGAAGCGCACAAGCAAGTCGGGGGGCGAGCAGGCGCTCAGTGAGACGGTAATCCAGGGAGTTCAGCCATGAACCGCGCCCTCAACCCGCTTCCGGCGGAAGCGCCGCTGGCGATGCCGATCCAGGATCTGGACGGCATCGCGCCCGGCACGATCGCCGTCGCCACCAGCCCGCATGGCATGCTGGTGAAACGCCTGCTGCTGATCGCGCTGACGGCCACGATCGGCCTGGCCGCCTCCAGCGAAGTGCGCTTTGCCCTGTCGCGCGACGGCCTCGGCGTGATCGACGTGATCCTGCTGCTGTTCTTCGTGCCGCTGTTCTGCTGGATTTCCTTCGGCTTCGTGACGTCGATGATAGGCTTTCTCCAGCTCATCAGCGGCAAGCATCCCGGCTTTACCGCGATCCCCAGCCCGGCCTCTTCGCTGCGCCATCGCACGGCGGTGCTCATGCCGGTCTACAACGAGAGCGTGGAAGCGACGTTCGGCCGCGTGCGCGCCATGACCAACTCGATCGCGGCGTCAGGCGCGGCCGAGTGGATCGACTTCTTCGTGCTTAGCGATTCCAACGCCTTCCACGGCAAGCGCGAGGAAGCAGCCTGGCGCGAGATCGCAGTAGAGGCGCCGATCAACGTCTATTACCGCCGCCGCGAGAAGAACATCGCGCGCAAGCCCGGCAATATCGCGGAATGGGTCCAGCGCTTCGGCGGGGCCTACGAGAACATGCTGATCCTCGACGCGGATTCGCTGATGAGCGGCGACGCCATCGTCGGCATGGCGGCGATCATGGAGGAGCGCCCCTCGATCGGCCTGCTCCAGACCGTGCCGATGATCATCAATGCCCACACGGTGTTCCAGCGCTGGATGCGCTTCGCCAGTGACGCCTACGGGCCGATCGCCTCGGCGGGCCTGCTCTGGTGGTCGGGTGCGGAATCGAACTTCTGGGGGCACAACGCGATCGTGCGCACCCGAGCCTTCGCGGAGGCCTGCGGGCTTCCCGAGCTTCCGGGCAAGCCGCCGTTCGGCGGGCACATCCTCAGCCACGACATGCTCGAATCCGCGCTGCTCCGCCGCCGGGGCTGGGCCGTCCACATGGTCATGATCGACGGCAGCTACGAGGAATTCCCGCCCACCATCGTCGACCACGCGATCCGCGACCGGCGCTGGATGCAAGGCAATCTCCAGCACTTGCGCCTGCTCGACGCCTCGGGCCTGCACTGGGCAAGCCGCCTGCACCTGCTGATCGGTGCCTCGGCCTATCTGACCTCGCCGGGCTGGCTGCTGCTGCTGCTGACCTCGATCGCGCAGGCTGCGGCTAGCAAGGGTGGGCAGCTGCTGGGCGTGGTGACGCCGCCGAGCGTGCTCTGGCTCACGGTGCTGCTGCTGTTCGGCCCCAAGGCGATGGGCACGATCTGGGTTCTGGCCGACGGCAAGCGCCGCCGCAGCTTCGGCGGGTTTGGCGGCGTCCTGCGCTCCGTCGCGCTGGAAGTGCCGCTGGCGATCCTGCTCGCGCCGGTGACGATGGTCATGCAGGTCAAGGCGCTCGTCGGTCTGGCGCTGGGCATCCCCGTCCATTGGAACACCCAGGACCGCGACGCGCGCCGCATTTCGGTGCGCGAGGTGCTGCCGGACCTCAAGGAGCATATCGCGCTCGGTCTGCTTTTCGCTGCCACGGTGTTCATCGATCCGATAACCGCGCTCTGGCTGTCGCCGCTGACTTTGGGCCTGCTCGCTTCGCCCTGGCTCATCAGCCTGACGTCGAGCCAGCAGATCGGCGATCGCGCGGAGCGGCTCGGCTACTTCCGCGTGCCCGCGCCGACGATCGACGATCCGGTGGAGCATGCCAACGACGATGTAGAAGAAGACGGCACGCCGCCGCTGGTGATCGGGTAGGGCGGCCGACGTCGTAGAAGATGGCGCAGAAGATAATGCAGAAGATAGCGTAGAGGAGAACGTCGTCCCGGACCTGATCCGGGACCGCTGGCAATTCTTTAGGCGCTAGCTTTCAGAAACGCGCCCCGCCGAGGATTGGGCGTGGCAAGGCCAGCGGTCCCGGATCAAGTCCGGGACGACGAAACACACCCCTCGAATTACAACCCTCGGTTCACATCGCTTACGCCTGAGCACTAGCCTTGGCCAACCGCATCGGAAGCTGCGCCCGCAAGTGCGCCACCAGCGCGCCCACTTTGGGCGAAAGATGTCGTCGCTGCGGATAGACCGCCCAGATCGGCTCCTCCTCCGGTGCCAACGCGGCCAATACCGGTTCAAGCCGTCCGGCGGAGACGTGGTCGCCCAGATAGAACGCCGGCAACTGGCAGATGCCCATGTCGGATAGCGCCGCTTCCAGCAGGGCGTTGCCGCTGTTGCACCGCCAGCGGCCCTGCGGGCGAAAGCTTCGGCCGCCTCGGAAATGCCACTGCGCCGCCGAACCTGTGAGGCATTCGTGGCGCGACAGTTCCGCTATATCGGACGGTCTTCCCCGCGCATCCAGGTAGGCGGGAGAGGCCAGCGTCACCAGTGCCCGGCTGGCGACACGCGTCGCCACCAGCCTTGAATCCTCCAGATGGCCCGTGCGGATGGCGAGATCGTATCCTTCGGCGATGAGGTCCACGAGCGAATTGTCGAGGTCCAGCGTTACCGAGATCGCCGGAAACGCCTGCGACAGTTCGCGGACCAGCGGCGCCACGAACTTCTCGCCCAGCGCGTAGGAGCAGGTGACTCGCAAGTGCCCGCGCGGCTCGCCTTGAGAAGTGATCGCGGCGATGGCCTCGTCGCGCTCTTCGATCAGGCGGCGGCAGGTTTCCAGGAATATCTGCCCGGTTTCCGTCAGCCGCAGCGTGCGCGTGGTGCGCAGCATCAGCTGGACCTGAAGCCGGGCTTCCAGTCGCGCCAGAGCTCGGCTCATATGCGTGACCGAGGCGCCATAGGCCTCCGCCGCCAGGGTGAAGCTGCCGTGGCGGGCCACCATCACGAATTCCTCGATACCATCCCACTGGCCCAGCATCATTGTCCCCGTACGGTGATAATCCTTTTCAGAACGAGCGCTTTATCACAGCACCGTCCGGTTTTACAAAGCGCGCAAGACATTCAAGGAGCATACCGATGAAGACCCGCGCCGCCGTCGCCTTCGAGGCCAAGAAGCCGCTAGAAATCGTCGAACTGGATCTGGAAGGCCCCAAGGCGGGCGAGGTTCTGGTCGAGATCATGGCGACCGGCATCTGCCACACCGATGCCTACACGCTGGACGGCTTCGACAGCGAGGGGATCTTCCCCAGCGTGCTCGGCCACGAAGGCGCGGGCATCGTGCGCGAAGTGGGTGCGGGCGTAACCTCGGTGGTGCCGGGCGATCACGTGATCCCGCTCTACACCCCGGAGTGCCGCCAGTGTAAGTCGTGCCTGTCGGGCAAGACCAACCTCTGCACCGCGATCCGCGCCACGCAGGGCAAGGGCCTGATGCCGGACGGCACCACGCGCTTTTCCTACAAGGGCCAGCCGATCTACCACTACATGGGTTGCTCGACCTTCTCGAACTTCACCGTGCTGCCGGAAATCGCCGTCGCCAAGATCCGTGAGGACGCGCCGTTCCAGTCCTCGTGCTACATCGGTTGCGGCGTCACCACCGGCGTCGGCGCCGTGATCAACACCGCCAAGGTGCAAGTGGGCGACAATGTCGTGGTCTTCGGTCTCGGCGGCATCGGCCTCAACGTGATCCAGGGCGCGCGCCTTGCCGGTGCCAACAAGATCATCGGCGTCGACATTAACCCCGACCGCGAGGAATGGGGCCGCCGCTTCGGTATGACGAACTTCCTCAACACCAAGGGCATGAGCCGCGAGGACGTGGTCGCCAAGATCGTGTTGATGACCGACGGCGGCGCGGACTACACTTTCGACGCGACCGGCAACACCGAAGTGATGCGCACCGCGCTGGAAGCCTGCCATCGCGGCTGGGGCACCTCGATCGTGATCGGCGTGGCCGAAGCGGGCAAGACCATCGAGACGCGCCCGTTCCAGCTCGTCACCGGCCGTAACTGGCGCGGCACCGCGTTCGGCGGCGCCAAGGGCCGTACCGACGTGCCCAAGATCGTCGACATGTACATGACCGGCAAGATCGAGATCGACCCCATGATCACCCACGTCATGGGCCTGGAAGAGATCAACACCGCCTTCGACCTGATGCACGAAGGCAAGTCGATCCGCTCGGTCGTCGTCTTCTGATGGAGACGGTTTCGACCAACAAGGCGTTCGGGGGCGTGCAGGGTGTCCATACTCACGCCTCCGCCGAGACGGGCACGGAGATGACCTTCTCGGTCTTCGTGCCCGAGCATGAAGCGGGCGCGAAGCTGCCGGTGCTGTGGTTCCTCTCGGGCCTCACCTGCACCCACGCCAACGTCACCGAAAAGGGCGAGTTCCGCCGCGCCTGCGCCGAGCACGGCGTGATCCTCGTCGCGCCCGACACTTCCCCCCGGGGCGACGATGTGCCGGACGACGAAGCCTACGACTTCGGCAAGGGCGCGGGTTTCTACGTCGATGCCACCGAGGCACCGTGGAAGGCGAACTTCCGCATGCGCTCCTACCTGGAGATCGAACTGCCCGCCGTGATCGCCGAGCATTTCCCCGCCGACATGGCGCGGCAGGGCATCACCGGCCATTCGATGGGCGGCCACGGTGCGCTGACGATGGCCCTTCGCGATCCCTCGCGGTTCCGCTCGGTCAGCGCCTTCGCGCCGATCGTCTCGCCTCTGAACTGCCCCTGGGGGGAGAAGGCGCTGACAGGCTATATCGGCACGGACAAGGCGGCATGGCGGGAATACGACGCCTGCGCGCTGATCCAGGATGGTGCGCGTCTGCCGGACCTGCTGGTGGATCAGGGTAAGGCGGACGGTTTCCTCGAAGGACAGCTCAAGACGCATCTGCTGGAAGAGGCCTGTGCCAAGGCTGGGCAGCCGGCGACGATCCGGATGCAGGATGGGTACGATCACTCGTACTACTTCATCTCGACGTTCATGGCCGAGCATATTGGATGGCACGCTGAGAGGCTGAAGTAAGAAGGGGAAGACCCGGGGGATGATCCCCCGGACCCTCGGAATGTCTACCTTGCGCGCGCAGACACGTCGTGCGCTCTTTGCGCCGCAGGCTTTATGATGTCTCCCGACGCAATCGGCGCGCCAACCGCGAGTGCGGGGCGCGCCGGGAAATTCGGGGGTGCAGGGGCGATGGCCCCTGCATTTTCCCTTAGACTTAAAGCTCTTCCGGCCAGTAAAGCCGCATCGGATTGGTCACGAGCAGCTTCTGCTGAAGCGCTTCCGTGGGCGCGATGCGGGGGATCATGTCGACGAGGTGGCCGTCGTCAGGAATGTTGTCCTGCATGTTCGGGTGCGGCCAGTCGGTGCCCCAGATCACGCGGTCCGGATAGTCCGCCACCAGCGGCGCAACGGCTTCGGCGAACTTGTCCCACGGATCGTTGGTAGGATCGAGACGGTCGGGGCAAGTGGCCTTGAACCAGATGTCCTCGCGCGAATCGAGCAGGGCGCGGAACGCCTTCATGTCCACGCCGTCCGGTCCCTGGGTCACGTCCGGGCGGCCCATGTGGTCGATGACGACCGGCACGGGAATCGCGTCGATGAAGGCGCGCATTTCGTCGAGGATGTCGGCTTCGAAGTAGATCACGACGTGCCAGCCCTCGGGCAGGCGACCGGCGACTTCGAGGAACTTGTCTTTCGGCGCATCGTCGACAAGGCGCTTGAGGAAGTTGAAGCGGATGCCGCGAATGCCGCCTTCATGCAGGGCCGCGAGGTCGGCGTCCGAGATCGCCGGATCGACCACCGCCACGCCGCGTGCCTTTCCGTCGGACTTGGCGATGGCATCGAGCGTCGCGGCATTGTCGGTGCCGTGGCAACTCGCCTGCACGATCACGTTACGGGCGAAGCCCAGGTGATCGCGCAAAGCGAAGAGCTTGTCCGGCCCGGCGTCCTCGGGGAGGTACTTGGCCTTGGCGCTGAACGGGAACTGCGCCATCGGGCCGAAGACGTGGCAATGCGCATCGACCGCGCCTGCGGGCGGGGTGTAGAGCGGCTTGCTCGGGGCCGCGTGCCACGAGGTGATCCGCTCAGACATACTTGAGGCCTTCCTTTTCGAGGCGCTCGCGCATCTTGTACATGTCGAGACCGAGCACGCCGGCAGCCAGCTTCTCGCGCTTTTCGCCTTCGTTGGCTTCGCGGGCCTGCGCGGCGGCGAGCACTTCGGCGGCCTTTTCGCGCGGCACCACGACCACGCCGTCATCGTCGGCCACGATCACGTCGCCGGGGTTCACGGCGGCATTGGCGCAGACGACCGGTACGTTCACCGAGCCGAGCGTGTTCTTGACGGTGCCCTGTGCGTAGATCGCCTTGGACCAGACGGGGAATTCCATCTCGGTCAGGTCGCGCACGTCGCGCACGCCGGCGTCGATGATCAGGCCCCGGCAGCCGCGCGCGATGGCGCTGGTGGCGAGGAGATCGCCGAAATAGCCGTCTTCGCAAGGGCTGGTCGGCGCCAGGAGAAGCACGTCGCCCTCCTTGAGCTGTTCGATGGCGACATGGACCATCCAGTTGTCGCCCGGAGCCGCGCTGATGGTCACGGCCGAACCGGCGATGCGGGCGCCGCGATAGATCGGGGTCATGTAGCTGGCGAGAAGGCCGGTGCGGCCCTGGGCTTCATGGACGGTTGCGACGCCGCACTTGGCGAGGCCGTCGATCACCGCGGGGTCGGCCCGCTCGATGTTCTGGACGACGATACCACTCATCACGTGCTCTCCTGTATTATCGGAATTTCAGGCCGTCATTCTAGGCCGGAAGCCGCAGGAAAGGCGAAGGGGATTGGCCCCGGCGCCGATTAGTTCTGGCTAATCGTGGTTTCTGCGGGTTCCATATCGGGCCCTTCCTTGTCGGGCACGTTGCGCATCCAGTCGGCCAGGCGGGCCATGGACTCGTCGATGGCGGCGCGCGCCTGTTCGTCCGCCACCGTTTCATCCAGGGCGCCGCGCATGCACAGCAGCCAGGCGTCGCGCGCGGCGGAGTCGATCGGCACGCGCATGTGGCGCTGGCGCATCCGGGGATGGCCACGCACCGGCGAGAACAGCGCCGGGCCGCCGAGCCATTCCGAAAGGTAGTCCTTCAGAACCTGGCCCAGCGGGGCGAGATCCTGCGGGTGCATGGCGCGAATGGTGCGGGCTTCGTCCAGCTGGTCCATGCGGGCGTAGAAGCTGTCGACCAGGGCGTCGATCGTCGCGGCGCCGCCGATGCGGTCATAGAGGCTGGTTTCGGTCATCGTGGCGGGGTCTTCGGGCATTGTGGTGGACTGCGCAAGGGCTATGGACAAGCGAGGATGGAGGGGTCGTCGTCCCGGACGTGATCCGGGACCGCTGGCCGTTCTTTAGGCGCAACCTAGCCGGTCAGCGCCCTGCCGAGGGTTGGGCCGTTCATGGCCAGCGGTCCCGGATCAAGTCCGGGACGACGAGGGTGTCGGGGATGACGGGGCGCTCTACCCCCCAGTGAGGCTATCCCCCAGGCCCACCTGCTTGCCGCGTGTGATATAGACCTTGTCGCCCAGCTTCGTCGTGGCGAAGAGCTTGGCGGCGAAGTTCACCGGCATGCCGACGCAGCCGTGGCTGGCATAGCCTAGCGCCACGTCCGAGCCGTGGAGAGTGATGCCGTCGTTGGTCAGCCGCTGCATGAAGGGCATCGGCGCGCCGGTGTAGATGTTGGAGACGTGGTCCTTGTCCTTCTGCGTGATCGGGAAGACGCCGAGCGGGGTGGGCTTGTCCTCGGTGCCGAGTAGGACGGCGGTGGCGCCGATCTCGTAGCCGCCCCTGAACACCGAGAGCACCCGCGCGTCGAGGTCCACGGTCACGACGATCGGACCGGCGGGGACTTGCGCATCGTCCCAGTGCCAGTCGCCGTACTTGATGGCGCCCTCGATCGGGAGGATGCGCTTGATGACGAAAGGCTCGTCCTTGGGCGGTGCCGCTGGCTTTGCAGTGGGAACCGGCGCCTTGGTCTGAGCTGGAGCGACCTGCGCGATCGGCGCGGCCGGCTTCGACGAAGACAGCGCAAAGACGCCGACGATCACGGCAATCGCAAGCGCACCGGAGGCGAGCAGGAGGCGGGCATTCACGGGAGAGGTGTCCTGTCGGTTAGGCGGCGTTTACAAGCCTGACATCGCGCATGGTCGCCGCGATGGCCAGAGCGCTCTGCGCGATGTCCCGCAAGGGGACTGGCGGATGGCAAAGATTAACGCTGGGGACTCGAAATTGCTTAGCGTAATGCACTCGTCATCCTGAACTTGGTTCAGGATGACGAGTGGAGGGAGAGAGGTCAGTCCTTGTCCCCATCCCCGTCCCGCACGGCAATGCCTTCGCGCAGGATGGAATTCGCCAGTTCGGCAAGGCTCTCGGGCGTCCCCTCGTTCGACCAGACGGCGTAGCGCAGGCCCAGGAACACGTTCATGCCCATGATCGCCCAGGCATGGGCCTCGCCCAATCCCTCGCGCAACTCGCCTTTGCGGGCGCCTTCCGCAAGGCGTTCGCGGATGCGGCGCGCGGTCGATTCGTAGTGGATGCGAAAGCTGGCCGGATCGACGAATTCGCACTCGTCGATGATGCGGTAAATTTCCTTGTGCTCGCGGGCGAAGCGCAGGAACGCGGCGAGTGCGGCCTGTTCGGTTTCCAGCGCGGGAAGGGGCTCGCGAAGAGCCTCGCGCGCGGCCTCGCGCACTTTGCCGCTGAGGTCGTCCACCAGCGCGCGGAAGATTTCGTCCTTGGAATCGAAGTAGGTGTAGAAGCTGCCGAGCGCGGTGCCGGCGCGCCGGGTGATCCCGGTGATCGAGGCCTCGTGGAAACCGTTCTCCCCGAATTCGATGGCGGCGGCGTCGAGCAGCTTGCGCAAGGTGCGCCGTCCGCGCTCCGTGCGCGGCACTTTAGCCGAAATCGCCGGTTCCTGCGGCTTTCCCTGATGAGGCGCGTCGTCTGTGGTCACAAAGTCACAGCTAGACCCAGATCGGTGCCGTGGCAAACCTTCAATATTGAAAGGTGGTTCATGTTTCGATAATTGAGGGGCAACACCAGAAGAGTGTGATGGGAGTATCTGATGCAGAAGGCGCGTTTTCGCAGCATGGGTATCGGTGGCAGGGGCGTAAGCTGTCTTGCGCTGGCGGCGGCCTTCGGGGCCGGAATTATCGGCGCCTCGGCACCGGCTTTCGCGCAGGAGCAGCAGGGCGGATCGTCGCCGTCGACCGCGTCTCAACCGTCCGCGAACGAGGAGGTGAGCACCGGCGAGATCGTCGTCACCGCCCGCCGCCGCGAGGAGCGCCTGGTGGACGTGCCGATCGCCGTCACCAGCTTCAGCGGCGACCAGCTCGCCAAGTCCGGCGCTCTTGACATCACTGACATCGCCCAGTCCACGCCCAACGTCACGCTGGAAGTCTCGCGTGGGACCAACTCCACGCTCTCCGCCTTCATTCGCGGCATCGGCCAGCAGGATCCGGTATCGGGCTTCGAACAGGGCGTGGGCATCTATCTTGACGACGTCTATCTGAACCGCCCGCAGGCCGCCGTGCTCGACATCTACGACGTGGAGCGCATCGAGGTGCTGCGCGGCCCGCAGGGTACGCTCTACGGCCGCAATACCATCGGCGGCGCCGTGAAATACGTTACCCGCGAACTGCCCGATCATTTCGCGCTCAAGCTGCGCGGCACTTACGGCACTTACGACCAGGCCGACGGCGTGCTGACCGTCTCCACCCCGATCAGCGACCTTCTGCGCGTCGGCGGCTCGGTGGCGCGCCTGTCGCGCGGGGGATTCGGCAAGAACCTGACCACCGGCGAGGACAACTACAACAAGGACATCTGGGCCGGGCGCGGCACCGTGGAGATCGGCGGCAATGGCCAGCCGGCGCTGATCCGCATCTCCGGCGACTACACGCGGGACAAGTCGAACACGCGCGGCGGCCACCGCCTGATCCCCGGCATGGTCTCCGGCACGCCGGTGCTGGACGACGTGTTCGACAGCCAGGGCGGCCTCATCGACCCCCGGCAGGACGTGAAGGCCTATGGCTTCGCGATCAATGCCAGCGCCGAGCTAACGGACGCCCTGACGTTCCGCTCGATCAGCGCCTGGCGCAAGGACAAGAGCGCATCGCCTATCGATTTCGACGCGCTGCCCGCCGTCGATGTCGATGTGCCGGCCTTCTACAACAACGAGCAGGTCAGCCAGGAATTCCAGCTACTCTATGACAACGGCAGCTGGCTCCAGGGCATGATCGGGGCCTACTATCTGGGCGCCAAGGCCGACACGGCCTTCGACGTGCGCCTCTTTACCGCCGTCAACGGCCTCACCGCCTTCACCCAGGCCGACGTGGACACCAGCACCTGGGCGATCTTCGGAGATTTCACTTTCGACTTCACCGAGCAGCTCAGCCTGGCGGTGGGTGGCCGCTATACCTGGGACGAGCGCAAGGCGCAGATCCTGCGCCAGAACTATCTCGGCGGCGGTTCGCCGGTATTCGGCGGCCAGGGCGTGCCGTCGGGCGCGCCGAGCACGGACTTCTCTGGCAAGGCGGTGTTCAAGAAGTTCACGCCGCGCGCCTCGCTGAGCTTCAAGCCGACGCCGGATCACAACCTTTACGCCAGCTTCTCGCAAGGCTTCAAGGGCGGCGGCTTCGACCCGCGCGGTGTCGGCGTCAACGCGCCCGACCTCAACGGAGACGGCATTCGCGAAGACAGCGAGGTGGCCGATTACCTCAGCTTCGATCCGGAAACGGTCGATAGCTACGAGATCGGCTACAAGGGCAACCTGTTCGACGGCGGGCTCTACGTGGCGCTGGCGGCCTTCCACATGGACTACAAGGACGTGCAGATCCCCGGATCGTCGGGCTGCACTATCGCCGGCGTCCCCAGCTTCTGCGGCGTCATCACCAATGCCGGCAAGGTCAAGATCGACGGCGTGGAGTTCGAGGCCAATGCGCGCCTTGCGCAGAACCTTGCCACATCCGGGGACCGCGTGAACCTCTCGGGATCGCTGGGCTATATCAACGCCCGCTACAAGGAATACATCACCCAGATTCCGGGGCAGGGACCGGTGGACGTGGCCGATTTCCGCAAGGTGCAGAACACCCCGAAATGGAATGGCAGCGCGACGCTGTCCTACAACACGCCGGTGGGCGAGGGCGATGTCTCGTTCAACACCACGCTGTCCTACCGCAGCAAGACCTATCAGTTCGAAGTGCCCAACCCCTACATCGACCAGAAGGCCTATGCCCTGCTCGACGCCAGCCTGGTCTACACCGCGCCGGGCGGCCGCTGGAGCCTGGGCGTCCACGGCAAGAACATCCTCAACAAGGAATACAAGACCTCCGGCTATACCTTCATCGGAGCTGATCCGGTGACGGGTGAGATCCTGCGCAGTCCCAGCGGCGGATTGATCCCGACGCTCGGCAAGGAGGGTACGCTGACCGCGTTTTACGGCAATCCGCGTCAGGTCTTCGTCACCGGCACGCTGGAATTCTGATCACGCCGGATGGGCTTCGCCGGGGGAAGGCGAGGCCCATCAACCGCCCGTCTAGCGGCGAAAGGACAATACCCGCCATGGAATATCGCCTCCATAGCTATCGCAGCGCCTGCGGGAGGCTGGACCTGTCCGCGCGCGAATATCCGGCGCGGGAGGCCGGGGCGCCGGTGCTGCTGATGATGCATGGGCTCACCCGCAACGCCGCCGATTTCGAACCGCTCGCGGCGCATCTCGCCGGGCGTTATCGGCTCCTTGTGCCGGACCAGCGGGGACGGGGACTGTCCGCCTGGGACCCCGACCCCACGCAGTACCGACCCGATGTCTACGCGCAGGACATGCTGGCCTTGCTGGACGGCCTGGGCATTGCGCGGGCCTGCCTGATCGGAACCTCGATGGGCGGGCTCATGGCTATGGTGATGAACGCGCTCAGGGCCGACCTCGCCAGCGGCTTCGTGTTCAACGACATCGGCCCGGTGCTCGATCCGGCGGGGCTGGAGCGCATCCAGGGCTATGTCGGGCCGGGAGCGACGATGGCCAGCTGGCGGGACGCCGCTGCGCGGTGCCAGGCGATCAACGCGGCGGCATTCCCGGACTTCGGAGATGCCGAGTGGTTGGCCTTCGCGCGGCGGACCTGCCGGGAGAACGCCGATGGCACCATTTCCTTCGCTTACGATCCGGCGATCGCGAAAAGCATCGACGGGGACGCGCCGCAGACGGTGCCGGCCGACCTCTGGCCCTTGTGGGACTTGCTCGATGCGGCGCCGGTGCTGGTCGTGCGTGGAGCCTTGTCCGACCTCCTTTCCGTCGAGACCGTGCGGGAGATGGCGGCGCGCCATTCGGGCGCCTTCGCAGCCGTGGAGGTGCCCCGCGTGGGCCATGCGCCGCTTTTGGACGAACTGCCCGCGCTGGGCGCGATCTCGGCGTTCCTGCGCGAACACATACCGTCGTCCCGGACTTGATCCGGGACCGCTGTCGGTGAACAGCCCACTTCTCGGCAAGGTGCTCTGCTGCTCCCGCCTGCCTAAAGACCGCCAGCGGTCCCGGATCAAGTCCGGGACGACGAAAGAGATTAACGCGATGAGCCACGAAAACACAGCCCGCAGCGCTTCACCCAGGCTGGTGCTGGCAATGCTGCTGCTGGTCTACATCTTCAATTTCGTGGACCGCCAGATCCTCGCGATCCTGGCCGCGCCGATCCAGCAGGAGCTTGGGCTCGACGACGCGCAGATGGGGATGCTGGGCGGGCTGGCTTTCGCGATCCTCTATTCCACGCTCGGCGTGCCTCTCGCCTGGCTGGCGGACCGGACCAGCCGTTCCTGGGTCATCACCGTCTCGCTGGTGGTCTGGAGCCTGTTCACCGCGCTTTGCGGCGCGGCGACGGGGTTCTGGCACATTTTCCTCGCCCGGCTGGGCGTCGGGGTGGGAGAGGCGGGCGGCGTGGCGCCGTCCTATGCCGTGATCGGCGACCATTTCCCCAGCGAGCGGCGCGCATTCGCGCTTTCCGTCTACTCGCTGGGCATTCCGCTCGGCTCGGCGGCGGGCGTGCTGGCGGGCGGCTATGTCGCCGCGCGCGTGGACTGGCGCGCGGCCTTCGTCGCCGTGGGCCTTGCCGGATTGCTGATCGCGCCGCTGTTCAAGCTGGTGGTCAGGGATAAGCCCCGCCCCATTACGACCGCCCCCGCGGTCCGTTTCCGCGAAGTTGCGGCGCTGCTGGCCGGCAAGCGCGCGTTCTGGCTGCTGAGTTTCGGCGCCGCCTCCAGTTCGATGCTGGGCTACGGCCTTGCCTTCTGGTTGCCGAGCCTGCTCCAGCGCAGCTTCGGCCTCGATCTCGTCGAGACATCGTGGTTCATCGGCGCGGTGCTGCTGATCGGCGGGACGGTGGGCGTGCTCATGGGCGGCCTCTTGGCGGACCGCCTCGGCAAAGCCGACCGCGCCTGGTACGGACGGGTTCCCGCGCTGGCCTACGTCGTCGCCGTTCCGCTTTTCGCCGGCGGCATATGGACCTCCAACGTGCCGCTGGCCTTCCTGCTGTTCCTGCTGCCGCAGGCGCTCGCCTACGTCTGGCTGGGCCCGGTCACGAGCGCGATCCAGCACCTCGTCGCCCCACCGGCCCGCGCGACGGCATCGGCCTTGTTCCTGCTCATCAACAACCTGATCGGGCTCGGCGGCGGCATCTATGCCCTGGGGGCGCTGTCGAAAGCGCTTTCCCCGTTCTACGGCACCGAGTCCCTGCGCTTCTCCATGCTGTTCGCCCTGGGGCTCTACTTGCTGGCCGCGCTGCTGATGAGCCTGGCCGGACCGGCCTTGCGCCGGGAGTGGGTGGCGGAGACCTGACAGGCGACTTGTCGGCCTCTTCGCGCACGGGCATGATGGTCGTCGCGCCGGATCGCGCGGGATCAAAAAGGGCGGCCGGCCGATGCACAGTGACAATCCGTCCGCCGATTCCATCGGCGCAGGTCTGCTGGAACGCCGCTTCGCCCTGAGCGCGCGCGGCACCGATGTTCGCACCGAGGTGCTGGCGGGCACGACCACCTTCCTGACGATGGCCTATATCGTGCTGGTGAACCCGGCGATCCTCGGCGCCGCGGGCATGCCGGTGGCATCGGTGGCGGCGGCCACATGTTTCGCGGCCGCCTTCGCCTCGATCCTGATGGGCCTCGTCGCCAATGTCCCGCTCGCGCTGGCGCCGGGCATGGGGCTTAACGCCTATTTCAGCTTCACCGTCGTCCAGCAGATGGGCGTTCCCTGGCCGGTGGCACTGGGCTGCGTGTTCCTGTCCGGCGTGGCTTTCCTGGCACTGACCGTTACCGGCGTGCGCCAGCTGATCATTTCGTCGATACCGCAATACCTGTTCGCGGCCGTGGCAGGCGGCATCGGTCTGTTCATCGGCTTCGTGGGGCTGAAGAGCGCGGGCATCGTCGTGGCCGACCCGGCAACCATCGTCGGCCTCGGCAACCTGAAGGCGCCCGGCGCCGCGCTGGCGCTGTTCGGGTTGGTGCTGATCGGCGGGCTCTCCGTGTGGAACGTGCGCGGCGCGATGCTGATCGGCATCCTTGCCACGACCGCGCTGGGATGGCTCTGCGGCCTCGTATCGGTGCATCCCGAGCCCTATTCGCTGGATGCGCTGACGGGTACCGCCTTCAAGCTGGACCTTGCGGGCGTGTTCGGCCTTTCGGGCAGCCATGGGCTGGGACTGTTCGAGATCCTCTTCGTGTTCCTGTTCGTCGATCTGTTCGACAATATCGGCACTCTCGTCGCGGTCACTAAGCGCGCCGGACTGATCGACGCGGAGGGCAGGATTCCCCGTCTCAACCGCATCCTGGTGACGGACGCCGCCGCCACCATCGTCGGCTCCATGGCGGGGACGAGCACGGTCACCAGTTATGTCGAAAGCGCGGCGGGGGTGCAGGCAGGCGGTCGCACCGGGTTGACTGCGGTGGTGACCGGGCTGCTGTTCCTCGCCACGCTGTTCGTGGCCCCTTACGCGCAGGTCATTCCGCTGGCGGCCACGGCTCCGGCCTTGATCGTGGTCGGCGGCCTCATGCTGCTGCCGCTGGCCGAGGTGCAGTGGGAAGACCCGCTGGCGGCGATCCCGGCGTTCCTGACCGTGGCGATGATCCCCTTCACCTTCTCGATCGCCAACGGGCTTGCCTTCGGCATCACCGCCCATGCCCTGCTCAAGCTGGTGCGCGGTACGATCACGCGGAAGGACTGGTTCCTGCTGGTGCTGGCGCTGATCTTCGTTGCCCGCTTCGCCTGGCTGGCCGGCGGCTGAGCGGCACCCGGCACTCGCCTTCGCATCGGCATCCCTTTAGGGTGCATGGATGATCCAAGCCTTCCGCGCCGAAATCCTCTCCATCTCCCGTGATCCCGGCACCGATCCCGAAGCCGTGCGGCATGAGCCCGACGGGTTGCTGGTGATCGAGGACGGCGTGGTCGCGGCGCGGGGGCCTTATGCCGAACTGTCCGGCCGATACGCGCAGGTTCCGGTGGAGACGCTGCCGGGTCTCGTCGTGCCGGGCTTCGTCGATGCCCACGTCCACTACCCGCAGACCGACCGCATCGCCGCGCATGGAGAGCAGCTGCTCGACTGGCTGGAGCGGCACATCTTCCCTGCGGAAAAGGCCTTCGTAGACAAGGCCCATGCCGATGCGGTGGCCACGTTCTTCCTGGACGAACTGCTGCGGAACGGCACCACCAGCGCGCTCGTCTACCCCACGGTCCACGCTCAATCGGTCGATGCTCTGTTCGAGGCCGCCCTGCACCGGGACATGCGGCTCATCTCGGGCAAGGTACTGATGGACCTGGGGCCGGACGGCCTGAAAGACACGGTGGCTTCCGGCCGTGAGCAGAGCGAGGCGCTGATCCGGCGCTGGCGTAGTGTCGGACGGCTCGGCTACGCGATCACGCCCCGCTTCGCGCTGGCATCCTCGGATGCGCAACTGGCGGACGCGGGCGTGCTGCTGGCCGAACATCCCGATGTCCTGATGCACACCCACCTTGCCGAGAACTTGCGCGAATGCGGGGAAGTGGCGGCGCGCTTCCCCGAGGCGGCGGACTACCTCGACGTCTACGACCGCTTCGGCCTCGTGACCAACCGATCGATCTTCGCGCATGGAATCCACCTGCCCGATCGAGCCTGCGGGCGTCTCGGGCAGAGCGGAGCGGGCATTGCGGTGTGCCCCAGTTCCAACCTGTTTCTCGGCTCCGGCTGCTTCGATTTCGCACAGGCAGAGCGGCACGGCCTGCGCCTTGGCCTGGGGACCGACATCGGGGCGGGGACGACGTTCTCGTTGCTCCATACCCAGGGCCTGGCCTATCAGGCGGCGCAGGCGAAGGGGACTACGCTGGATCCCTTCCGCGCGCTCTGGCTGGCGACTGCCGGTAGCGCCGACCTGCTTCACATCGGCGACCGTGTGGGTAGCCTGGAACCGGGGCAGGAGGCCGACTTCCTGGTGCTCGATCCACAGGCCACGCCACTTCTCGCGCGAAGGACGCGCCACGCCGATCTTGCGGAACGCCTCTTTGCGTTGCAGGTGCTGGGGGACGACCGCGCCGTGGCGCGCACTTATCTGCTGGGCCGCTGCGCCTGGAACAGGGACATGAAATGACCGACCTCGACACCTTCATCGCCGGGCTTCCCAAGGCCGAGCTTCATCTTCACATCGAGGGCAGCCTGGAGCCGGAACTCATGTTCGCACTGGCGGAGCGCAACGGCGTTTCGATCCCCTTCGCTACCGTGGAAGACGTGCGCGCGGCCTACGATTTCTCCAGTCTCCAGGACTTCCTGGACATCTACTACGCGGGCGCCAACGTGTTGCTGAAGCGTCAGGACTTCCACGACCTCGCCGCCGCCTATTTCGCGCGGGCGGCGGAGGACGGAGTGGTCCATGCCGAACTCATGTTCGATCCCCAGACCCATACCGATCGCGGCGTGCCGTTCGCGGAAGTGATCGAAGGCCTGCTTTCCGCGATGGAGGCCGCACAGGCAGAGCACGGCATCTCCAGCAGCCTGATCCTCTCTTTCCTGCGCCACCTTCCGGAACAGGCCGCCTTCGCCACGCTCGCGGATGCCGAGCCGTGGCTGGACCGGATCGCGGCGGTGGGGCTTGATTCGTCGGAAGTGGGGCATCCGCCGGAGAAATTCGCCCGCGTCTTCGCCGCCGCGCGCGAAAAGGGCCTGCGCATCACCGCCCATGCCGGAGAAGAAGGACCGCCGGAATATGTCCACCAGGCGCTCGACCTCCTCGGCGTCCACCGGATTGACCACGGCAACCGCGCGCTGGAAGACCCCGCGCTCGTCGAACGGCTGGTGCGAGAGGAGATGACGCTGACCGTCTGTCCGCTTTCGAACCATAAGCTCTGCGTCGTGGACGACCTGGCCGATCATCCCATCGACGCCATGCTGGCGCACGGCCTGAAGGCCACGATCAACTCCGACGATCCGGCTTATTTCGGAGGCTACGTGGCGGACAACTATCGCGCCGTCGCTTCGGCACGGAGCCTTGGCCGGGATGCGCTGGCGACTTTGGCGCGAAACAGCTTCACCGGCTCGTTCCTGCCCGCCGAGGCCGTGGCGGATCATCTCGATCGACTGGATGCCTATCTGGAGACGCATCGCTGAACGGGCCCGACTGGCGCGCGGCACTGGACGCCAGCGGCGTTCTTCGGCGGCTCGCCCGTTTCGATCCGCGCGTCGCCGGGACGTTTCCGCTGGGTCTCGCGGTTCCCGGCAGCGATATCGACGTGCTCTGCCATGCCCCCGATGCCGATGCGTTTGCTGCTGCCTTGTGGGCAGGATGTGGGGACTTCGATGGCTTTGCGATGTGGCAGTGGCAGTGGCAGGGACTGGGGCAGAAGGCGGATCGTCCGGTGATCGCGAGCTTCTCCGTGGCGGGTGTGCCGTTCGAGATATTCGGGGAGGCGCGGCCGGTGCGGGAGCAGGATGGCTGGCGGCATTTCTCGGTAGAGAAGCGCCTGCTGCGGTTGGGCGGCGAGGATTTGCGCGAGGCCGTCATGAACGCGCGGCGGCAAGGTGCCAAGACGGAGCCAGCCTTCGCGTGGGTGCTGGGGCTGAAGGGTGATCCCTATCGGGCGATGCTTGATTTGGCGGAGCTGGATGATGCCGGGTTGTTGGAGGTCTTGAAGGTGAAAGGAAGTCCTGGGGGATGATCCCCCAGACCCTCGGAATGTCGACCTTGTGCGCGACCGATCCAATGCGCGCTCCCTGCGGCGCAGCCAGTTTGTCTTCCGACGCCGCCATGGGTGCAGGACGCGGTCGGTCCGCGTGACATCGACATTCCTGGGGGTGCAGGGGGGCTATGCTCCCCTGCTTCTTCCCTTACTTCAGGCCAGCCGTTCCGGCACCGAAAGCGCTTCCTCGACGATGCTGTCGCGCGTGCCGACCGACTCCCATGGGAACACGAACCAGCGCTTGTCCTCCGCGCGGTCGATCACATCCGCCCAGACGTCGACCTCGACCTTGGAGCTCTTGTTGTTGATCACCACCGCGAACCGCAGGTTACCATGGTCGCAGCCGCTCTCGGTGAGCTGGCCGCGGATATATTCGATGGTGCCGCCGGTATCGTTGATGTCGTCCACGAACAGCATGCGCGTGCCTTCGGCGCTCATCGTGGCGACTTTCGCCAGAAGCTCGTCGGCGAAACCGGGGATCTTGGAGGAATGATCGATCGACAGCATCGGCAGCGATAGCTGGTGCGAGATATAGACCGCCGGGACCAGTCCGCCGCGACCGAGGCCGATGATGAAATCCGGCTTCCACGCGCCCTGCTGCACCTGCCGGGAAAGCTGGCGCACTTTGGCGAGGAAATCTTCGTAATATTCGAGAAAGTGGAGCTGAGGCTCGGAAGCTTCACTCATTTGCAGCATATCCTGACGGCAATCTGGGGAGGAAGCTGCCCCGGTTACCGCGTTCTTGCGAAATCCGCAATCGTGGGAATGCGCCGATCCGGTTCGATGGTTTCAGAACGTCGGCTAAGTCTTTGAAGCGAAATGGCCAAGTGCCGCAAAGCCATTCTCGAACTCGCCCAGCACGAGGGCAGCCGCGTGGGACGGCGCGCGCGCGGAAGCGGTGCAGAGGGCGAGGGTCATCGGTCTCAGCAGCGAATCGGAAATGCGGGTGAAGGCCAGGATGCCGCGCTGCACCTCGGTCTGCACGTCCAGCGAAGTCAGCACGCCCACGCCGGCGCCTTGCAGGATCAGCGAGGTTATCATCCGGATATTATCGGAACTCACCCTGCGGTCGAGCGAAATGTCCGTCGCGCCTTCCAGCACGGCGATCTGCTGGTAGCCGGCCAGCGGTCTGGCCGGAACGATCATCGGTTCCCCGACGCAACGAGAGAAGCGTGCCTCTTGCAGGTGGGCCAGGGGATGCCCGGGCGGAGTAACGAAGCCCAGCACGACTTCGGTGAAGGCGCGCACGGAGAGATCGCGATAGGATTGGGGCTCGAACAGGATGCCGAAATCCACTTCCCCATCGGTCACGGCGCGGCGAACGGCATCGTTGCCCAGCACTTTCACGCCCAGGGTTATGCCGGGGTAGCGCTCCTGGATCGCGTAGAGCGCGGCGGGAATATGGCCCGTGGCGAGCGCGTCGATCACGGCGATATCGACATGGCCGCGCTTGAGCCCCCGCAAGTCCTCCATCCGGCCGCGAAGGCTGGTCATCCCCCGCTGCCACTGGACGCCGGAAGCCATCATCATCTCGCCCGCTGCGGTTAGTCGCAGTCCGGTGGGCAGGCGTTCGAACAGCGGCAGCCCGAGTTCCGCCTCGACGTTAAGGATCTGCCGGTCGATCGCGGAGGCAGAGACGTTGAGCTCGTCGGCCGCCTTCCGGATCGAGCCGAGACGGCCGACCGCCATGAAATAACGAAGGAAACGCGAAAATGCGGGCATTTCGGATCATTCCACCTGCGCTAATTTTTGCAACGCCGTGTCATATTCATTGCGTTTGATCGTTACCTGTCATCTCTTTACCCATACGGCAACACCGAAACGTGCGACCGTGACGGTCCGGCCTCTCCTCCCAACGGGGCCGGACCGGCGCGTGACCGCGCGGCGGTTGGGGGCGCACTTCCTGCATCGGGAGTAAAAAGGGACACCCTGTGCAAGGGCGCCCCCACTCGCGGAAAAAGGTCGGGGTTCAGGGCAGGTTAGGAAGGACATGGCCTGACCGAAGGGCCAGGGAGGGAAGGCTGGCGGTGACGATCTCCAGCGTCGCCGTCAGTCGTTCCGCCGTTTCTTCCGGAAAGGCCGGGCCCCGAACCAGACCCAGGCGGCGGCGCAGTCCATATCCGACGATATCGGCGGTTGCCGTCCTCGCCGGAGCCAGCGACAGCGGCGCCACCGTAATTCCCAGCCCGGCCGATACCATGCGCATGCAGCGGTCCTCGTTCTCGCTGCGCAAGGCAAAGCGCGGTCGCACGCCGGCATCCGTGAAGAACCGGCTGGTTCTTTGCAGCACCTCGCAGGAGCGCCGCGCGATCATGATATCGCCGGCGATGTCCTGCGGCGCAACTTCGGCAGCATTTGCGAAGCGGTGGCTCTCCGGCATGACCAGGACGTAAGGCTCGTCCAGCAGGGGATGGACACGGCTGGCTGCCTCGTCCTGGTCGTCGCCCTCAGTCTCGTCGAGCAGGGTGAGCGCCAGCTGGATCTTCCCGCTCGCCAATTGCCCGCGCAAGTCCCGGTCCGGCCCTTCCACCAGCTCGATCCCGAAATCCCGCGCCAGTTCGTGAGCGATCCGCTCCAGCATCGGTCCGGAAACGGTCGGGATCACGCCCAGCTTCAGTCCGGGCCATTGCTCGGGCATCGGCCGTCCGAACTGGTCGGCGCGGCGGAAGCCTGCTTCGAGGTCGCGCGCGATGGGCAGGAAGGCGCCGCCGGTTTCGGTCAGCCGCACATGGCGACGATCGCGGACGAACAGCGGCGAACCCACCAGGCGCTCCAGTTCGCCGATACTGGTGGACACCGTGGGCTGGGTGACATGCAGCCGCGCCGCCGCCTGCTTGAAGCTGCCGGAATCGGCCACGGCCAGGAAATGGCGAACATGCGCGCGCTTTATCATTGGAAAAATTTATCCAATGGCGATGGAAGTTTCAATTTGTTTGAAGAACACGGGGGCACTACCTTGCGGATCAAGAACGGACGGCCGGGCAGCGGCTGTCGACCCGGTGAAACTGCGGGCCAGTTCAACAGAGAATGGGAGCAAGGGCATGAAGGCAACCCCCGACTTCGACTTCGCGCTGGGCGAATCGGCCGAGATGATCCGCGAAAGCGTCGCGCGCTTTGCCGACGAACAGATCGCGCCGATCGCCGCGAAAGTGGACGCGGAAGACTGGTTCCCGCGCGAACTCTGGCCGGCGATGGGCGATCTCGGCCTGCATGGGATCACCGTGGAAGAGGAATGGGGCGGCATCGGGCTGGGCTACCTAGAACATGTCATTGCAGTGGAGGAGGTTAGCCGGGCTTCGGCATCGGTCGGACTGTCCTACGGCGCCCACTCCAATCTCTGCGTCAACCAGATCCGCCGCTGGGGCAGCGCCGCGCAGAAAGACAAGTATCTGCCCGGGCTGATTTCCGGCGAGCACGTCGGCAGCCTTGCCATGTCGGAGGCGGGGGCAGGGTCCGATGTCGTCGGCATGAAGTTGCGGGCCGAAGCGGTAGCGGGTGGGTTCCGGCTGAACGGCACCAAGTTCTGGATCACCAACGGCGCCTGTGCGGACGTGCTGGTGGTCTATGCCCGAACCGATGCCGAGGCCGGTTCGAAGGGCATCACGGCCTTTCTCGTCGAAAAGGACATGCCGGGATTCTCGATCGGCCAGAAGATCGACAAGATGGGCATGCGCGGTTCGCCGACCTGCGAACTCGTGTTCGACGATTGCTTCGTGCCGGAGGAGAACATGATGGGGCCGCTCAACGGCGGCGTGAAAGTGCTGATGAGCGGGCTGGACTACGAGCGGGTGGTGCTCGCCGGGCTTCAGATCGGCATCATGCAGGCCTGCCTCGATACCGTGATCCCCTATGTGCGCGAGCGTCGTCAGTTCGGCGCGGCGATCGGCACGTTCCAGCTCATCCAGGCCAAAGTGGCGGACATGTACGTGGCGCTGCAATCCGCCCGCGCCTATGTCTATGCCGTGGCGCGGGCTTGTGATGCCGGGCGTACGACCCGCTTCGACGCGGCGGGTGCGATCCTGCTGGCCAGCGAGAATGCCTTCCGCGTCGCCGGAGAGGCCGTGCAGGCGCTGGGCGGCGCCGGTTACACCCGGGACTGGCCGGTCGAGCGCTATCTGCGCGATGCCAAGCTGCTGGATATCGGCGCGGGCACGAACGAAATCCGGCGTATGCTGATCGGACGCGAACTGATCGGAGCCTGAAGGAAAGAGGGTTCCGGGGTTACCCCCGGACCCTGCCGATCTTTCAATGCCGCTGGTTTTTCGCTTCGACCGGCTCGCCAGGAAAGATTCCCGCGATCGCCATAGCCGCGCCTAGCTTGGACAGCGTTTCCAGCACATCGCCCACGCTGTCTTCCGAGACCACCAGTTCGAGCGTGGCGCGCGTCTGCTGGGGGCCGCGATCGCGCAGCGAGGTGATGAGTTCGAGAATCACCGCTTCATGCTCCGATACGTGGCTGCATGCCATCGGGCAGAAGGCGAAAGTCTCCAGCGCATCGCGGTTGAACAGCAGCATGGCGCGGTGGAAAGGTTGCAGGCCACCGATCATCCGCCACTTGGCGAAAGCGGGTGCCAGAGCCTGGGCGGGGCACTGCCGGCGTGCCAGCGTCGTGACCCAGGCGCGCATGGACCAGACGAGGAAACGGCAGCCCTCGTCGAGCGAATTCAGCGGGCGATCGACGTACTGATACATGCCTGGTTCTCCATGGGCTTGTATTTGAGAATGATTATCATTAGCTATGTCTACGCAGCTTGTCTTGCCCGTCAAGTCTGCACCAAGGACCTAGGGCCGGCGCTTGTCATGGGGCGCCGTCCTGCCCTTCCTGTCGACTGGGCCGGGGCGATTTCACGCTATGCGCGAGAAACCGCCCCGGCCCACTTTTTCCCCCGCATTTCCGCCAGTTATGCCGCAGTTATCCGCGGCTTTTGCCCGGTTTTTCCACAAGCGGGGCGGCTGAGGGCGCCGATGAAACGTGCAGGAAAACGGGTGATATCTAGGCAGCAAAAAGCCGCCGGTCCCGTGGGGCGGCGGCTTTTCGATTCGGAAACGAATCAGCGGCTTTCAGTCCGACGAATCGCCGCGCATGTCGTCGGGCGAATCGCGCAGATCGGGATCAGCGATAATCGAAGCCGCCCTTCGGTTGAATTTTCAGGGAATTCTGCTGCATCGCCGTCATCAGATAGGCGCCGATCAGCATGGGAACTTCGAGCATCTGCTTCTCATCCCAGGTGCGCGCCAGGATATCCCAGGTCGAATCGCTGATGCAGTGATCCGCGACGAGTTCCTCGACCGCGCGCAGCATGGCCGATTCGTGGTCGGTCCAGCCAGGAGCGGAAGAACCGGCGATAACCCGATCGATCTCTTCGCTGCCGATGCCGAAGACCTTGCCGATATCCACATGTTCGCACCATTCGAACGGCGCCCTTGCCAGAAGCGCCAGGCGCAGGATCATCAATTCCCGTTCGCGGCCGGGGATCGCTCCCTTCGCCGCCAGTTCGATACCCAGCACCATCTGGCCCTTGAACATGCCGGGATGACGCAGGGTGATAAGGCTGACATCGGGGAAGGGGCGGCTCTCGGGGATCTGGAAAGCGGCGCGAATCGCATCGACCTGCTCCTGACCCTCGGGGCTCACTTCATCGAGGCGCAGCGGCGCATAGCGCGGGCCCCCCGCTATCGTCTGCGCTTCTCGCGCCGCGGCGTCGAACTGCACCGGGCCGCTGGTTATTTCGCTCATCTGTCATCACCTGCTTTTCTGTAAATGGGTCATGCGGCTTCGCTGGACGGCGCCCAGCGGTCCATGCGGGCCAGATAGTCCCCGAACATCCCACGCACGTTTGCGAGATCGAGGCCGAACCGGGCGGGATCCGGCTTGGCCAGCCGCTCGCCGCCCTCGTTCGCGGCCCACCACTCGGCCATCGCCCGTGCGAATTCGGGAGAAACCGACTCGCCGAGCCAGGCATAGAGTTCGCGCACCTGCCCCAGCGGATCGCGGTGCATGGCGCGGAAGTGGATATCGTGGAACCGATGGTCGTTCCCCGCATCGCGGAAGGCGATGGCGCGGCGCATCGCCTCGGACCAGATGCGCAGGTTGAGATCGCCGAGATAGGCGTGGTCCATGGCGTCGGTGAACTTGCCGACGATGTCGGCATAGACGGTGGCGACCGACAGGATCACCTCGCTGGGATCGCGGTGCGTCATCACGAAGCGGGCGTCGGGAAACGCGGAAACCAGCGCGTCCAGATAGAGCATGTGGCTTGGCGCCTTGAGCCGCCAGGGCCGGGTAGGCTGGCGCCACTGAAGCAGTTTCAGCACGCGCTTCTGGTAGGCGTAGGTCTCCGCAAGGTCGGCCTGGAGCAGCCAGTCGGAATAGCGGGGAACCTGGGCGAAGGCCTGGAAGATCTGGCTTTTGAAATCGAGCGCCATGAGGTCCTGGCATTCCATCGCGCCGTCGATCCCGGTGGGGGTGCGGTGTCCGCCCTTGAGGCTTTCGTCGGCGCTGCTGGCCGAGACGCCCCGGCGCGGATCCGGCCCTGCGACCGTGCCGGGCGGCGGGGAGGGGCGGCTGCTCTCCCAGACGCGGAGGTAGCGGATCGCCGGATCGCTCGCGAGCAGGAACGAGAGTGCGGAAGAGCCGGTGCGCGGCAGGCTGACCCCGAACAGCGGCTGGCGGATTTCCTCCTCCGCGATCTCCGGATGGCGCCTGTACCAGTCCTCGATTTCCAGCCTTTGCCTGAGATGCAGCACGATCCGTTCCGCCAGCGCGCTCTCGCCCCGTGCATTGAGCCGCGCCTCGCGCCCGAGCGAATCGACCAGGATTTCGAGGCCTTCCCGAAACGAATCACCGCCGAAGTCGTCGAGGCCGGTCTCGCTTCTGGCTCGGTTGATCAGTTGGCGATAACCCTGCATGACGCTCTCCCCGGCGTCCGGCTCGTTTCCGGCCGGATCGGGTTGGTACTATGCGAGGTGGGGCGCGGCTGCGCCAACCGCCGTGGCGATGAAGGGGGCAATGGGCCTCACCTGAAACGTCGTCCCGGACTTGATCCGGGACCGCTGCCAGTTCTTTAGGCGCAACCTTGCCGGTCCGCGCCTTGCTGAGGGTTGGGCTGTTCCCGGCCAGCGGTCCCGGATCAAGTCCGGGACGACGTATATCGTCAGGCTACCCCATTCTTCGTCGCCGGGATCGAGAATCCCGCGAGTTCACCCTCTCGCTGCGCGGACCGCCGCGCCGCCTGCGAAAGGGGCGATGGCAAGCAGGATCAGGCTCGCCGCAGCGGTGAGCGCCAGCCCGCTTTCGCCCCCGCTGCCGAGGCTTCCGGCGCCGAACACGAGCACCGGCACGGCCATCGGAATGACCAGCAGGCCCGCCCGC
>NZ_JBJDRF010000023.1:0-76015 GCF_044987305.1 Novosphingobium sp. ZW T3_23 | reverse complement strand
GGTCGCGGCATGTTCCTCACTCACGGGCGTCGCGGCGCAAAGCGATCCGGGCTGCGGCAGCGGCGTGAGATACTGCACGAAGACCAGTCTGGTGCGCGGCGCCACGGTGCGGATGCGACGCGCGATTTCCATCATCTGCATCTCGTCGCGCGCATAGTCGACTTCGGTAGGCACCTTCACCGCACCGCAGGCCGCCCGCTTGCTGCCCGGAGGCAGTTGGCTGGCGCGGTAGAGGCATGTGGCCGTGAAGAGGTTGCCGATGTAGTTGAGATCATTGCCGCCGATCGTCACCGTGACCAGCCGCGTCTGGGGCGTCACGGCGTTGATCTGAGGCGCGATCTCACCCCAGGGGCCGAGCACGTTGTTGGTCGTGGCGCCCGAGCAGGTGCGGTCGGTGAGGATCATTCCGAAGCGCTCTGCCAGTAGCGTCGGATAGTTGTTCATGCTCTGGCCGCAGCGTGCGGGTGCGCCCGACTTGGCGGGGGGCAGCATCGGGCCGGCGGCGAAAGACGAGCCGATCGCCACGTAGCGCTGGCCGGCAAGGCTCTCGTCGACCACGGCGGACTGCCCGGTCTCGGGAAGCGGGGCCTGAGCCGGGGCCGCAGGCGGTGCCGATGCCTGCGCCTTGGCCTGAGCCTGCCCGTTGGAAATCAGGACGGCGGCAACGATCGCCGTCGACGTGAAACGCTTCATCACTTGACCCAGTCCAGCCCCATCTCTTCGTAGAGATCACGGGCTTCGGCCCAGTTTTCCTCGACCTTGACGTGCAGGAACAGGTGGACCTTCTGGCCCAGCACTTCGGCCAGTTCCTTGCGGGCGGCCTCGCCGATCGCCTTGATCTTGGAACCGCCCTTTCCGAGCACGATGGCGCGCTGGTTGTCGCGCATGACCACGATCTGCTGGCGGATCTCGACCGAGCCGTCCTTGCGTTGCTCATAGGCTTCGGGGCGCACGGCGGCGTCGTAAGGCAGTTCTTCGTGCAGCTGCTTGTAGAGCTGCTCGCGCGTGATCTCGCAGGCGAGCAGGCGTTCGCTGGCGTCGGAGACCTGATCTTCGGGATAGTGCCAGGGGCCTTCCGGCATCAGGCCGGCGAGATGGGCCTTGAGTTCGGGCACGCCGTCGCCGCTGAGGGCGGAAACGAAGAATACCTCGTCGAACTGGACTTTGCCGGTCAGTTCCTGCGCCAGCACCAGAAGCGGTTCCTTGGCGCCCGCGTCGACCTTGTTGATCACCAGGATCTTGCGCTCCGACCGGGTAGCCAGCGCTTCGAGCAGGGGTTCGAGTTCATGGCGGCGCTTCTTGATCGGGTCCACCACCAGCAGCACGGCGTCCGCTTCCTGCGCACCTTCCCAGGCGGCGGCGACCATGGCGCGGTCAAGCCGGCGCCGGGGCGCGAAGATGCCGGGGGTGTCGGCCAGGATGATCTGCACCTCATCGGCCAGCGCAATGCCCAGCAAACGCGCGCGCGTGGTCTGCGCCTTGGCCGAGGTGATCGCCACTTTCTGCCCGACCAGCGCGTTGACCAGCGTGGACTTGCCCGCATTCGGCGCGCCGATCACGGCGACGAGTCCGCATTTTTCAGTCATTTCATTTCCTTCGGTCAGGCATCTGCGCCTGCAATCTGCATTTCTTCGGGACAGTTCACGCCATAACACGCGCGAACCGAATTTGTGTCCTCGACCGCCCGTTGCCGGGTAGATCGCCGTCTTACCCGAATTTTCTCATGAATTCCTCGGCAGCGCGAGTCTCTGCGTCCTGCTTGGAATTAGCGGTGGCCCGCGCGGCGCCGACGTTGTGGACGGCGACCTCTACAGTGAACTGCGAGGCGTGATCGGGTCCGGAGCGTTCGACCAGCTTGTATTCCGGCATGCGGCGGCGGTTTCCGGCCGCCCACTCCTGAAGGGCCGACTTGGGATGCTTGCGCTTGCCCGCCTTGCCCTGCATCGGTTCGGCCCAGAGCTTGCGCACCATCTGTTGCGCCGCTTCGAAGCCGCGTTCCGTGAAGCAGGCACCGATCAGCGCTTCCATCACGTCGCCCAGGATGTTGTCGCTGTCGAGGCCGCCGTCGTCGCGGGCCTGTTTGCCGAGGCGCATGTGCGGGCCAAGCCCGATCCGGCGCGCCACCTGGGCGCAAGTCTGGCGGCTGACCAGCGCGTTGAGACGCTGCGAGAGACGGCCTTCCGCCTCTTCGCTGTTTTCGAACAGCCATTCGGCGACCGAGAGTCCGAGGACGCGGTCGCCGAGGAATTCCAGTCGTTCGTAGTTGCGTTTCTCGCCGGTGCTGCCGTGGGTGAGGGCGGCCAGCCACAAGCCCTCGTCGGCGGGGGCCGCTCCGGAGACTTCGGCGAGAAATTCGCGGTCTTTGGGTTCAAGCACTCAGATCACGCTCCCGATCCGGCTCCAGCGGGCGGCGGTGAACCAGGTCCAGGGCTTGAGCCATTCGGCGTCGCCATCGGTGGAGAACATCATGACGGCGGCCTTGCCCACCAGGTTGTCCTGCGGGACGATGCCGATGCCCTGACCCTCGATCGCCGGGAAGCGGCTGTCGAGCGAATTGTCGCGATTGTCGCCCATCAGGAACATGTGGCCTTCGGGCACGATGTAGACGCCGGTATCGTCCTGCGGCGTCTGGCCGAGGTCTAGCACGTTGTAGCTCTTGCCATTGGGCAGGGTCTCGCGGAACTGCGGGTAGTTGCAGACCGGACCGCCGGCGGCGTCCTTGCCTTCGAATTCGGGCGCGTAGCAGCGGGTGTTCGCGGTGACAGGCAGCACGAAATCGGGCTGCTTGGCGCGCGGTACGGCCTTGCCGTTCAGGAATACCTGGCCGGCTTTCACCTGAACTTCGTCACCCGGAAGGCCGATCACCCGCTTGATGTAGTCCACGTCATTGCCGGGGGGCGCCTTGAAGATCACCACGTCGCCGCGCTCGGGCTGGCTGGCGAAGACGCGGCCGGGGATCAGCGGCAGGCTGAAGGGCAGCGAATACTTCGAATAGCCGTAGGACCATTTCGACGCGAACAGATAGTCGCCGTTCAGCAGGCGCGGCAGCATCGACTCGCTGGGGATGTTGAAGGGCGAGATAATGAAGCTGCGCAACACCACAACGCCCAGCACCAGCCAGAGCAGGAAGGAGAAGAAGCCCTCATCCTTTTTCGCCTCCTTCTTGGAAGGCTTTCCGCCAGTGCCCGAAAGGGGACCGGAGGGCGGTGGGGCGGACTTGTCGGGGGTGTGGCCGGAAGTCGCGGTTTCGATGTCGCTCATGGCCAAAACCCTTGTTGCGCGCGGGGCCTCACGTCAAGAGCGATACCGAACCAAAGCCCATCCGTATCGACCGAAAACGTCATGTATATGCCTTGCTTGGCCGCAAGAATGGCACTTGGCCTTGGGCTGCCCGCTGGGCATAAGGCTGGCCCCAACCCGAATAAAGGAACCATGGCATGAGCGAAACGGTATGGAACAAGCTGAAAGGATTGCCCAAACCGACGCTTGCCGAGCTTTTCGACGCCGATCCGGCCCGTCTGGACCTGCTCGCGACGCGCCTGGAACTGGGTGACGAGACCAGCCCCGGCGCGATCCGGTTCGACTGGTCCAAGACTCACCTCGATGCCGCGCATATCGCTGCCTTCGAGGAACTGGCGGAAGCGATGGACTTCGCGGGACGGCGCGCCGCGCTTTTCGCGGGCGAGATCGTCAACCCCACCGAGGGCCGCGCCGCCGAACATACCGCCCAGCGCGGCGTCGGCAATGAAGAGAGCGTGGCGACAGCTTTCGAGAACCACGCCCGCATGGCCGCCATCGTCGAGGCCATCCATCGCGGTGCCATGGGCGAGGTGAAGCACCTGATCCACGTCGGCATCGGCGGTTCTGCACTCGGCCCGGCATTGGCGATCGACGCGCTGGCCCGTGACGGGGCGATGGTGGAAGTCCACGTCGTTTCCAATATCGACGGTTGCGCCCTGGAAGCGGCCTTCGCGAAATGCGATCCGGCGACGACCATGCTGGCGGTCGCCTCTAAGACCTTCACCACGATCGAAACGATGACCAACGCCGAAAGCGTCCTGTCATGGATGCGCGAGAATGGCGTTGAAGACCCCTACGGCCGCGTCGTGGCGCTCACCGCCGCGCCGGACAAGGCCGTCGAATGGGGCGTGGACGAAACGCGCATCCTGCCGTTTTCCGAAAGCGTCGGCGGGCGCTATTCGCTGTGGTCCTCGATCGGCTTCCCGGTGGCCATGGCACTGGGCTGGCCCGATTTCGCCGAACTGCTGGACGGCGCGGCGGCGATGGACATCCATTTCCGCGATACCGAAAGCCTGGCCAACCTGCCGCTGCGCGCCGCTTTCGCCGATCAGTACTACACGCGCCTGCGCGGCTGCCAGACCCGCGCGGTCTTCGCCTATGACGAACGCCTGGCGCTGCTGCCGGACTATCTCCAGCAGCTGGAGATGGAATCGAACGGCAAGAGCGTGAAGTACGACGGTTCGCCGGTCGATGGCCCCACCGCGCCGATCACCTGGGGCGGCGTCGGCACCGATGCCCAGCACGCGGTGTTCCAGCTGCTCCATCAGGGCACCAACCTCGTGCCGGTGGACTTCATCGCTGCGATCGCGCCGGGAGACGACCTTAACCCCGCGCATCACCGCATCCTGCTTTCGAACTGCTTCGCGCAGGGCGCGGCGCTGATGGCGGGCAAGGCCAGCGAAGACCCGGCGCGCGCCTATGCAGGCGATCGTCCTTCGGCGACGATCCTGCTCGACGAAGTAAGTCCCGCGACGTTCGGTGCGCTGGTCGCCTTCCACGAGCATCGAACTTTTGCCAATGCGGTGCTGATGGGGATCAATCCCTTCGACCAGTTCGGCGTGGAACTGGGCAAGGAAATCGCCAAGCAGATCGAGAAGGGCGGCACTACCTTCGATCCTTCGACCGAAGCGCTGCTGCAGCTTTCCGGCATCTCTTGACGAAAACGCCGGGGCAAGTCGTTTGGACCTGCCCCGGCTCTGGCGGGCTCAACCGGCAAGAAATTCGGTCAGGGCCGGTATTCTAGGCTCTCCGGCCGATCCGCAGGGAACGAATGGCGGGTGCTTTCGGCAGAAGCGCGGCGCCCGGTAAGCTGGCCCAGCAGTCGCTTGCCGTCTTCCCAACTGCCGATCTTCGAATCCGCGTTGATGTGTCCGGTCTCGCCTGCATCCACGAAAGCGCTGCCCCACTGGCGGGCCAGCAGCCGCGCGGTGGGAAAGCCGATCCACGGATCGTTGCGGCTGGCGACCAGGATCGACGGGAAGGGCAGGGCGTCGCTCGGGGTCGGCGCGAAGCCGTTCAGCCGGTCGTCGCGGGGAAAGAAGTCCACTTCCGGCGGCGCGACGAGAAGTGCGCCCAGCACCGGCGAAGAGGTGCCGGGCTGCTCGAATTTCGCCCACCAGGCGGTCAGCAGGCAGCCCAGGCTATGCGCCACGAGAACGACCGGCCTGCCAGCGCGCTGAACCGAATGGTTCAGGCGATTGATCCAGGTATTGCGATGCGGTTTCTCCCAAAGACCGAGATCGACCATCTGGGCATTGTCCAGTTCTTCCGCCCAGCGGCGCTGCCAGTGTCCCGGCCCGCTGCCGTCGAGGCCGGGGATCAGCAGGATGAGCGGTTCCTGTTCGTCCGTCGCGAAGGACGCGGTATGAGATTGCTTATGTGCCATTCTCTCTTCTCCCGATCGAGGAGTTTTCGGGGTCCGCCAGCGCAGGCTGTCCTGTAGGGGAGCGGCATTTGATGTGCTCTCTATAAACTCAACTGAAATGATTGACAATTAAATTGCGCCCGGTTGGGCAGGCGTTCCGACGGTTCGTTGCTTGGGCCGTGTAAAGCGGAGCTTTCGGACCGAGGCGGGACGGCGGGCAAATCACCCGGTGGCAATCGGCTTTGACCTGCCCCATATGCGCCCTGCCCGGACGAAAGCCGGCGCAGCAGGAGCCAAGTGCATGTCAGAATTCGACTACGACCTCTTCACCATCGGCGCGGGCTCTGGCGGCGTTCGCGCAAGCCGGATCGCGGCAGCGCATGGCGCACGCGTGGCGGTGGCCGAGGAGTACCGGGTCGGCGGCACTTGCGTGATCCGGGGCTGCGTGCCCAAGAAGATGCTCGTCTACGGTGCCCATTTCGCGGAAGATCTGGAAGATGCCCGCCACTTCGGCTGGGACATCCCGCAGTGTCACTTCGACTGGATCAAGCTGCGGGACAACGTACTGGGCGACGTCGATCGCCTGAACGGAATCTACACGCAGACGCTTGAGAACAACAAGGTCGAGATCTTCCACGAGCGCGCCACGATCACCGGTCCGCACGAGATCACGCTGGCCAGCGGCGAGAAGAAGACCGCGAAAGTCATCCTGATCGCCACCGGCGCGCGTCCGTTGATTCCGTCCTGCCCTGGCCACGAGCACGGCATAACCTCGAACGAGGCCTTCCACCTCGACGCCTTGCCCAAGCGCATCCTGATCGCGGGCGCCGGCTATATCGCCAACGAGTTCGCGGGCATCTTCCACCAGTTCGGTTCGAAGGTGACGCTTATCAACCGCTCGGACCAGCTTCTGCGCGGCTACGACGAATCGATGCGCGACCGGTTGCTGCAGATCTCGCTGACCAAGGGCATCGATTTCCGCTTCAACGCCGACTTCCGCGGCATCGAGAAGAACACCGACGGCACGCTGACCGTCTCCATGACCAATCACGATCCGCTCGAAGTTGACTGCGTTCTGTTCGCCACCGGCCGGGTGCCTAACGTCGAAGGCCTCGGCCTGGAGAACGTCGGCGTGGAACTCGACGAAAAGAACGCCATCAAGGTAGACGAATATTCGCAGACCAACATCGATCACGTCTATGCCGTCGGCGATGTGACCAACCGCGTGCAGCTTACCCCGGTCGCGATCCGCGAGGGGCAGGCCTTCGCCGACACCGTGTTCGGTGGCAAGCCGACGACGCTCGATTATTCATGCATTCCCTCGGCCGTGTTCAGCCATCCGCCGATCGGCGCGGTTGGCCTGACCGAAGCGCAGGCGCGCCAGCAACTCGGTTCGGTGGAGATCTATACCAGCGACTTCCGCCCGATGAAGAACGTGCTTGCGGGCCGTAACGAACGGTCGCTCTACAAGATGGTCTGTGAGGGAACGACCGGGAAAGTGGTGGGACTGCACATGATCGGGCCGGAGGCGCCGGAGATCATCCAGGCTGCGGCTATCGCGGTGAAGGCCGGGCTGACGAAGGCCGATTTCGATGCGACCGTGGCGGTACATCCCACCATGTCCGAAGAGCTTGTGCTGATGAAATAGGGCGCTTGGGGAACCAGGTCTGATGGAGAAAAGGGCGTTGCGGCCGTTCGGTCGCACCGCCCTTTTTATTGCGCCCTTTTTGCTGTGCAGCGAGAAATCGGGCCAGCAGGCGGAACATCGTGGTTTTCGCATAGGCGATGGACGGTCACGAAAGGCATCGGTGGGGCGAAATCCGCATGAACCTGCCACTTTTCTGGTTTAACCGATCACTTAAAACTATTGACCTGAACCGCCCAACCTGCCTAGCAGGGGCAATAATTCGTGCCGTCAAGGTCACTTGCCAAGGGAACCCGGATGTCCGCCAATATCGCCGAAATGGAAAATCGCCGCGCTGCCGCAAAGCTGGGCGGGGGTGAGAAGCGGATCGACGCGCAACACGCCAAGGGCAAGCTGACCGCCCGCGAACGGCTCGACATCCTGCTCGACGAAGACAGCTTCGAGGAATTCGACCTCTACGTCGAGCATGACTGCACCGATTTCGGCATGGAAAGCCAGCGGATCCCCGGTGACGGCGTCGTCACCGGATCGGGCACGATCAACGGACGCCTCGTCTTCGTGTTCAGCCAGGACTTCACTGTGTTCGGCGGCTCGCTCTCGCACCGTCACGCGCAGAAGATCTGCAAGCTGATGGACAATGCGCTGAAGGTCGGCGCGCCGGTGATCGGCCTCAACGACTCCGGCGGCGCCCGCATTCAGGAAGGCGTGGCCTCGCTCGGTGGCTATGCCGAAGTGTTCCAGCGCAACGTGCTCGCCTCAGGCGTGGTGCCGCAGCTATCGCTGATCATGGGCCCCTGCGCGGGCGGCGCAGTCTATTCGCCGGCCATGACGGACTTCATCTTCATGGTGAAGGACAGCTCCTACATGTTCGTCACCGGGCCGGACGTGGTGAAGACCGTGACCAACGAAGTCGTCACGCAGGAGGAACTAGGCGGTGCGGTCACCCACTCCAGCAAGACCTCGGTGTCCGACCTTGCGCTGGAAAACGATATCGAGGCGTTGCTGGCGGCGCGCGATTTCTTCGACTTCCTGCCGCTGAGCAACCGCGAGGAAGTTCCCGAGCGTCCTTGCGCCGATCCGTGGGACCGCGCCGAGGAAAGCCTCGACACCGTGATTCCGCCCTCGGCCAACCAGCCTTACGACATGCATGAGGTGATCCGGAAGACGCTCGACGAGGGCGACTTCTTCGAGGTCCAGCCGCTGCATGCTGGCAACATCATCGTCGGTTTCGGCAGGATCGAGGGCAAGACCGTGGGCGTGGTTGCCAACCAGCCGATGGTGCTGGCGGGCGTGCTGGACATCAACTCCTCCAAGAAGGCGGCGCGTTTCGTGCGCTTCTGCGATGCCTTCAACATCCCGATCATCACCTTCGTGGACGTTCCGGGCTTCCTGCCGGGCACCGATCAGGAGCACAACGGCATCATCAAGCACGGCGCCAAGCTGCTGTTCGCCTATGCCGAGGCGACGGTGCCGAAGATCACCGTGATCACCCGCAAGGCCTATGGCGGCGCCTATGACGTCATGGCCTCCAAGCACTTGCGCGGCGATCTCAACTACGCCTGGCCCACCGCAGAGATCGCGGTGATGGGCGCCAAGGGCGCGGTGGAGATCATCTTCCGCGGCCTCTCGCCCGAAGGCATCGCCGAGAAGACCAAGGAATACGAGGACCGCTTCGCCAATCCCTTCGTGGCGGCGAGCCGGGGCTATATCGACGAGGTGATCTACCCGCACTCGACCCGCAAGCGCATCGCGCTGGGCCTGCGCAAGCTGCGGAGCAAGAGCCTCGAAAACCCCTGGAAGAAGCACGACAACATTCCGCTCTAACGAAGACGATCCTCTCCATGCCGCGACAGACGGCACGCATCGAACAACCAGATTGGGAACAGGCAATGGAAGACATCTACATCGTCAGCGGCGTGCGCACGGCAGTCGGTGACTTCGGTGGTTCGCTGAAATCGTTCATGCCGTCCGACCTCGGCGGCAAGGTCGTGACCGAGGCGCTGGCTCGCGCGGGCGTTGCTCCCGAAGACGTCGGCCATATCGTCATCGGTCAGGTCATGCCCACCAGCGCCAAGGACGAGATGCTCAGCCGCGTGATCGGCATCAATGCGGGTGTGCCGTTCGAGGTGCCGTCGCTGACGCTCAACCGCCTGTGCGGATCGGGCGTGCAGGCGATCGTTTCGGCCGCGCAGATGATGAAGCTGGGCGAAGCGGGGATCACCGTGGCCGGCGGCGCGGAATCGATGTCGAACGTACCCTATCACGACCACGGCGTGCGCTGGGGCAAGAAGATGGGCGCGAACACGCAGGAAGACGCGCTGACGGTTGGCTTGTCGGACGCCATCGGCGGCTACCATATGGGCATTACGGCCGAAAACGTGGCCGAGCGCCACTGCGTCACCCGCGAGGACATGGACGCACTCTCCGCGACCAGCCACCAGCGCGCCGCCCGCGCCATCGCGGAAGGCCGTTTCAAGGACCAGATCCTTCCGATCGAAGTGAAGACCCGCAAGGGTGTGACCGTCTTCGATACCGACGAGCATGTCCGCGCCGACACCACGGCGGAGACGCTGGCCAGCATGAAGCCCGCCTTCAAGAAGGATGGCACGGTCACGGCGGGCAACGCCTCCGGCATCAACGACGGTGCCGCTGCCGTGGTGCTGGCGACCGCTTCCGAAGTCGAAAAGCGCGGCCTGAAGCCGATGGCGAAGATCGTCGCCTGGGGCCATGCCGGTGTCGAGCCTGCCTACATGGGCGAAGGCCCGATCAAGGCGGTTCCGGTGGCGTTGAAGCGCGCCGGGCTTTCGCTCGACCAGATCGACGTGATCGAGAGCAACGAGGCTTTTGCCGCGCAGGCCGCCGCCGTTTCCAAGGTGCTCGGCTTCGATCCGGAGAAGGTGAATCCGAACGGTTCGGGCGTCTCCATCGGTCACCCGGTCGGCGCCACCGGCACGATGCTCGCCATCAAGTGCATGTATGAGTTGAAGCGCACCGGCGGGAAGTACGGCCTCGTAACCATGTGCATAGGCGGCGGGCAGGGCATCGCTCTGGTGCTGGAGAACGTGGCGTGAAGCTGGGTCGTCTCAACCATATCGGCGTCGCCACGCCCGATCTCGACGCCTCGATCGCGTTCTATCGCGACGTGATGGGCGCCACCGATATTACCGAGCCTTTCGTGCTCGAAAGCCAGCAGGTTCGCGTCTGCTTCGTCAATACGCCGGGTGAAGGCGATACGGCGGGAACGCAAATCGAACTGCTCCAGCCGACCGCGCCGGACTCGGCTGTGGGCAAGTGGCTGGAGAAGAACCCACTCGGGGGCCAGCACCACATCTGCTACGAAGTGTCCGACATTCACGCGGCCAAGGCCTGGTTCGAGGGCCTCGGCAAACGCGTGCTGGGTGAGCCGCGCGTGGGCGCTCACGGGACGCTGATCTTCTTTGTCCACCCTAAGGACATGGGCGGTCAGCTCACCGAGATCATGGAAACCCCCAAAGGGGCACATTGAATTTGAACGTCGTCCCGGACCTGATCCGGGACCGCTGGCCGTGAACGGCCCACCTCGCGGCAGGGCGCTCTTCTGATAGCGCCCGCCTAAAGACAGACACCGGTCCCGGATCAAGTCCGGGACGACGATGCAGGAAGCCGAAGATGGCAGACGTCAACGACTGGAAGGCAGCCGCCGACAAGGAGGTCAAGGGCAGGGACCTGACCTGGAACACGCCCGAGGGTATTGCGGTAAAGCCGCTCTATACCGCCGAAGACGTGAGCGTCGATCCCGGCCTTCCCGGCTTCGCGCCGTTCACGCGCGGCGTGCGTGCGTCGATGTATGCCGGTCGTCCCTGGACCATCCGCCAGTATGCGGGCTTCTCGACCGCCGAGGAATCGAACGCCTTCTATCGCCGCAACCTGGCAGCGGGGCAGAAGGGCCTTTCGGTCGCCTTCGACCTTGCCACCCATCGCGGCTATGACAGCGATCACCCGCGCGTCGTGGGTGACGTGGGCAAGGCCGGCGTCGCCATCGATTCCGTCGAGGACATGAAGATCCTGTTCGACGGGATTCCGCTCGACAAGATGTCGGTATCTATGACGATGAACGGCGCGGTGATCCCGATCCTGGCCTTCTTCATCGTTGCCGGCGAAGAGCAGGGCGTCGACCGCAAGCTGCTCGACGGGACCATCCAGAACGACATCCTCAAGGAGTTCATGGTCCGCAACACCTACATCTACCCGCCTGAGCCTTCGATGCGGATCATCTCGGACATTTTCGGCTATACCAGCCGCGAGATGCCGAAGTTCAACTCGATCTCGATTTCCGGCTACCACATGCAGGAAGCCGGGGCGACGCAGGTGCAGGAACTGGCCTTCACCATCGCGGACGGCGCGGAATACGTGAAGTACGGCGTGGCATCGGGCCTCGATATCGACAAGTTTGCGGGCCGCCTGTCGTTCTTCTTCGCCATCGGCATGAACTTCTTCATGGAAGTGGCCAAGCTGCGCGCCGCGCGCGTGCTGTGGCACCGGGTGATGACGGAGCTTGGCGCCAAGGACGAACGGTCGAAGATGCTGCGCACCCACTGCCAGACTTCGGGCGTGAGCTTGCAGGAGCAGGACCCCTACAACAATGTGATCCGCACCACGATCGAGGCGATGGCCTCGATGCTGGGCGGCACCCAGTCGCTGCACACCAATGCACTGGACGAGGCGATCGCGCTGCCGACCGACTTCTCGGCCCGCATCGCCCGCAACACGCAGATCATCATCCAGGAGGAGACCGGCATGTGCAATGTCGTCGATCCGCTGGGTGGGTCGTATTATATTGAATCGCTGACGCAGCAACTGGTCGACCAGGCCTGGGAGATCATCGAGCGCGTGCAGGCCGAGGGCGGCATGGCCAAGGCCGTCGCCGCCGGCTGGCCCAAGGCGATGATCGAAACCGCCGCCGCTGCCCGTCAGGCGCGAGTGGACCGGGGTGACGACGTGATCGTCGGCGTCAACAAGTACCGCCTCGCCAGCGAAGACCTGCTGGAAACGCTGGAAGTCGACAACGCCAAGGTCCGCGAAGGCCAGATCGCCCGCATCAACAAGATGAAGGCGGAGCGTGACGAGGCCAAGTGTCAGGCAGCGCTGAAAGCCCTGCGCGATGGTGCCGCCGCGCCCGCCAGTATCGAGAACAACCTGCTCGCACTCGCCGTCGAATGCGCCCGCGCCCGCGCCACGCTGGGTGAGATCAGCTCGGCCATGGAGGACAGCTTCCAGCGTTATGGCACCCAGCCGACCCCGGTGAAGGGCGTCTATGGCGCGCCTTACGAGGGCGACGGCCGCTGGCAGCAGGTGCTGGACGGCGTGCAGGCGGTGGAGCGTCGCCTCGGCCGCAAGCCCAAGGTCTTGGTCGCCAAGATGGGGCAGGACGGCCACGATCGCGGCGCGAATGTCATTGCCTCGGCCTTCGGGGACATGGGCTTCGACGTCGTGTCGGGTCCGTTGTTCCAGACGCCGGAGGAGACCGTCGTGCTCGCACTGGACAGCGCGGTCGACGTGGTCGGCGCGTCCAGCCTTGCGGCCGGGCACAAGACGCTGATCCCCGAACTGATCCAGAAACTGCGCGAAGCGGGTCGGAGCGACATCAAGGTGATCGCCGGCGGCGTCATCCCGCCGCAGGACTACGAATATCTGCGCAATGCCGGCGTGCAGGGCATCTACGGCCCCGGTTCCAACGTGGTGGAATGCGCGGCGGACGTGCTGCGCCTGCTCGGTCACAACATGCCGCCGCTCGGTTCTTCGCTCGAAGCGGCGGAATAAGGATGGCCACGCTGGATCGACGCCGCGCTTGCCCCTATGACCGGGGTTTGGCCGCGCGTCATCCCGCGCGCACCGCCTGAGGAATGAATATGACCGAGACCCCCGCCATCGCGCCCCGTATCGACTGGACCCGTGAGGAAATCGCGGCGCTGTTCGACCTGCCGTTCACCGAACTGGTGTTCCGCGCGGCCGAAGTGCATCGCGCGCACCATCCGCACAACGAAGTGCAGCTTTCGACGCTGCTTTCGATCAAGACCGGCGGCTGCGTGGAAGACTGCGGTTATTGCTCGCAGTCGGTTTCGGCCAACAGCGGGGTCAAGGCGACCAAGCTGATGGAAGTGCAGCAGGTGCTCCAGCGCGCGGCGCAGGCGGCGGACCAGGGCTCGACCCGCTTCTGCATGGGCGCCGCCTGGCGCAACCCCAAGGACCGCGACATGCCCGCCATCATCGAGATGGTGAAGGGCGTGCGCGCGATGGGCATGGAAACCTGCATGACGCTGGGCATGCTGACGCCCGATCAGGCGGACATGCTCTCCGAAGCGGGCCTCGACTACTACAACCATAATATCGACACTTCGCCCGAGCGTTACGACCAGGTGATCACCACGCGCACGATGGATGACCGCCTCGACACGCTGTCGAATGTGCGCATGGCGGGCATCAACGTCTGCTCCGGCGGCATCGTTGGCATGGGTGAGACGCGCGCCGATCGCGTGGGCTTCGTCCACACGCTGGCGACGCTGCCCGATCACCCGCAGTCGGTTCCGGTCAACGCGCTGGTTCCCGTGAAGGGCACCGTGCTGGGCGACATGCTGGCCGACACGCCGCTCGCCAAGATCGACGATGTGGAATTCGTGCGTACCGTGGCGGTCGCGCGCATCACCATGCCGCTGTCGATGGTGCGCCTCTCGGCGGGCCGCGAATCGATGTCCGAGATGACGCAGGCGATGTGCTTCATGGCCGGCGCGAACTCGATCTTCACCGGCGACCAGTTGCTCACCGCGCCGAACGCGGGCGATGACAGTGATGCTGCGATGTTCGCGCGCCTCGGCATCAAGCCCATGGCCATCGAACTGACCGAGGCGCAAGTCGAAGCCCAGCGCATGCCCAAGGGCTGCGCCAAGCTGGAAGCTGCTGAGTGAGCATCTGGATTGCCTTGTCGGTTGCCGTCTTTCTTCTGGCGGCGGCGGCCCTCAGGGCAAAGCAGCTTTCGTCGAGATTGATGTTGTTGGGTGTCTTGGCGGCGATTTTTACCGCCGCAGGAGGCTCTGTTATTTTCGCATCCGGAATGAACGATGACGTTTCGGTTAAGCCGGTAGCGTTTGCTGGTGGGCTGCTCGTGGCCTTCATTCTTATCTCTATTCGATCTCTTCGAGGGAAGTCTGCGTAGATGTTCAAGAAAATCCTCATCGCAAACCGGGGCGAGATCGCCTGCCGCGTGATCAAGACCGCGCGTCGCATGGGCATCCAGACCGTCGCCGTCTATTCCGACGCCGACGCGCGTGCGCCGTTCGTGCAGATGGCCGATGAGGCGGTGCACATCGGCCCCGCGCCGGCCGCGCAGAGCTATCTGATTGCCGACAAGATCATCCAGGCCTGCAAGCAGACCGGCGCCGAAGCGGTCCATCCCGGTTACGGTTTCCTCTCCGAGCGCACCTCCTTCGCCGAAGCGCTGGCCGCAGAGGGCATTGAATTCATCGGCCCCCCTGTGGGCGCGATCGCCGCGATGGGGGACAAGATCGAGTCCAAGAAGCTGGCCAAGCAGGCCGGCGTCAACGTAGTGCCCGGTTTCGTCGGTGAGATCGAGGATACCGAACATGCCGTGCGCATCTCGAACGAGATCGGCTATCCGGTGATGATGAAGGCCAGCGCCGGCGGCGGCGGCAAGGGCATGCGTCTGGCCTACGACGAAAAGGACGTGCGCGAAGGCTTCGAGAGCGTGAAGCGCGAGGGCCTCAATTCTTTCGGCGACGACCGTGTCTTCATCGAGAAGTTCATCCTCAATCCGCGCCACATCGAGATCCAGATCCTCGGCGACAAGCACGGCAACATTCTCTACCTGAACGAGCGCGAATGCTCGATCCAGCGCCGCCACCAGAAGGTGGTGGAGGAAGCGCCATCGCCTTTCGTCACTCCGGCGATGCGCAAGGCTATGGGTGAGCAGTGCGTCGCCCTGTCGCGCGCAGTGGGCTACTATTCGGCGGGTACGGTGGAACTGATCGTCTCGGGCGCGGATGCGACGGGCGAGAGCTTCTACTTCCTCGAAATGAACACCCGTCTTCAGGTGGAGCATCCGGTTACCGAGGCAATCACCGGCGTCGACCTTGTCGAGCAGATGATCCGTGTGGCGGCGGGCGAGAAGCTGGAAATGACGCAGGCCGACGTGAAGATCGACGGCTGGGCTATCGAAAACCGCGTCTACGCCGAAGATCCCTATCGCGGTTTCCTGCCCTCGACCGGCCGCCTCGTGCGCTATCAGCCGCCGGTTGACGGCTGGACCGAGGACGAGGACGAGGACGCCAACGGGCGCCGCGGCGTGGACGGCATTCGTGTCGACGACGGCGTCTACGAAGGCGGCGAAGTCTCGATGTTCTACGACCCGATGATCGCCAAGCTGATCACCTGGGGCGAGACGCGTGACGAGGCGGCGGACAAGCAGGTGGCGGCGCTCGACCAGTTCGAGATCGAGGGCCTTGGCCACAACATCGATTTCGTCTCGGCCATCATGCAGCACCCGCGCTTCCGCTCGGGCGAGCTGACCACCGGGTTCATCGCCGAGGAATATCCCGAGGGCTTCACCGGCGCGCCTGCGTCGGAGGAATTGCAGGGCAAACTGGCCGCCGTCGCGGCTTTCGTCGCCACCGCGCGGGCCGACCGGGCGCGCAGGGTCGACGGGCAACTGGCGCCGCATCGCCTTGTGCCGCCGTCGGAATGGACCGTCACCATCGACAAGGCGGCCTACGAAGTCGTCATCGACGATGAGGACGTCACGGTGAACGGCGTGGAGGTCGAGTTGGCGATGGAATACACGCCCGGCGATCGCCTGATCGAGGCCGAGATCGACGGCGAGACCATCGGCATCCGCGTCGCGCCCACGCGCACGGGGTTGAAGATGATCACGCGCGGCGCGATCCACGATGTGCAGATCCTGCCCAGCCGCGTGGCGTCGCTGAGCCGGCACATGATCGAAAAGATTCCGCCGGATCTCTCGAAGTACCTGATCTGCCCGATGCCGGGCCTGCTCGTCGCGCTCCATGTGGGCGAGGGCGACAAGGTGGAGGCCGGCCAGCCGCTGGCCGTCGTCGAAGCCATGAAGATGGAAAACATCCTGCGCGCCGAGAAGTCGGGCGTGGTCAAGGCGGTCAACGCCAAGGCCGGTGAGAGCCTTGCGGTGGACGCCGTGATCCTCGAAATGGAATAAATGCATCTCGATCACGACCCCGCCGCGCCTGCGGCCGAGCAAGTCACCTTCGACGACTTCCTGAAAGTGGACATCCGCGTCGGCACGATCGTCGCCGCGGAAGTCTACGAGGGAGCGCGCAAGCCGAGCCTTAAACTGCGGATCGACTTCGGTCCCGGCATCGGTGAGCGCAAGAGCGTGGGGCAAGTCGCCGCGCTCTATTCGCCGGAAGAACTGATAGGGCGGCAGGTGGCGGCGGTCGTGAACTTTCCCACGCGTCAGATCGGCAAGGCCGTGTCCGAGGCGCTGACGCTCGGCTTCGCGGACGAGGAGGGCCGGGTGGTCCTTTTCGCACCGGACATGCCGGTTCCCAACGGTTCGAGGTTGTTCTGATGACGGGTTTTGCCGCGCTGCTGGCCGCAGCGGAGGAGATCGAGGGCGGCTTCGTTTTCGACATCACTGAAGACTGGCTTCAGGGCAGAACGGCCTATGGCGGGCTGACTTCGGCGCTGTCGCTGGCGGCCGCGCAGCGTGTCGATCCGGGGCTTCCGCCGCTGCGTTCGGGCCAGTTCGCGATGATCGCGCCGTTGGCCGGTCGCGTGGAAGCGCGGGCGCGGATCGTGCGCAAGGGGCGCAATGCCACTTGGGTCGCAGCGGAACTGTCGGGCGAGAAGGGTGTAGGCTTCACCGCCAGTTTCGTTTTCATGCGTCGGATCGAAAGCGCGGCGGATATCGCGGGCTATTCCATGCCGGAGCGCGTGACGCCGCCCGCCGAGGCCAGGCCGGTGCCGATGGAGCAGGCGCCGGCGTTCCTTCGCGAGAATTTCGATGCTCGTTTCGCGTTGCCGAAGTCTGCCCTGGGAGAGGCGGATCTGTGCTGGTGGGTGCGCTTGAAGGAGCGCGAGGGCTTCGACCCGGCGCTGGAGGCGGTGCTGGTGGGTGATGCCTTGCCGACGGCGGTGCTGCCGCTCGTCAATTTCAAGGTGCCGATCAGTTCGATGCATTGGCACGTCAACATGCTGGAACCGGCGCCGACGACCGAGGATGGCTGGTGGCTGCTGCGCTCCACCAGCGAGTTCGCCCGGGGCGGCGGGGCCAGCGAGCACATCCTTCAGTGGAATGCCTTGGGCGTGCCGGTGATTGCCGGGATGCAGTCGGTCGCCGTGTTTGGCTGAACAGACGATCTCGCCGCCCCGGCAGCCGTGGCGGCGGTATTTCGAAATCAGCTTTCGACGGTATTCCCGGCCAGGGTCTTGCCCAGCGCGATCTTGAATGCGGCGAAGGCGATCAGGCCCACGGCGGCCGAGGCGACGTGGAGCAGCCAGAACGAGACGGTATCCATCGAGGAATACCAGCCGCCCACTTCGCCCACCACTTTGTTCGCGCCGAAGAACGCCAGGTAGTAGATGCCCACCACCGTCGCATTGAGCGCGCGCGGGGCGACCTTGGTGAACAGGGCGAGGCTGACCGGCATGATGTGCGCGAAGCCGATCGAGTTGAACAGGTGGAACATCACCGGCCAGAAGAGGCCGATCTTGGCGTCCCCGGCGGTGGCTGCGGCGATCACCAGGCACATGCCGCCCATCATGCTGAAGACCGAGCCGATGATCATCTTGCCCAGTTCGTCCGGCTCGCGGCCGGTGCGGCCGGAATACCACTTCCAGAATGCAGCGACGACCACCAGCATCGAGAAGCTGAGCGTCGCATCGATCGTGATCATCCAGCTTGTCGGCAGGGTTTCGCCGAAGAAGGTGAGCTGGAACTTCTCGTCCGCCCAGACGAGGTAGGCGTTGAAGATTTCCTGGTTGCTCATCATCGCGACGGCCAGCACCGGAACCAGCACGGCCAGCGCCCCGAGGCGCGGCCAGTCGGAGCGGGTCAGGCGAATCTTCGGAGCTTTCTCACCCTTGCGGGCGCGGTTGTCGGCGGGAAGCCACGGTCCGGCCTTGAGGTAGATCATGAGGCCCAGCACCATGACCACGCCGGCCGTGCCGAAACCGTAGTGCCAACCGACCTTTTCGCCCAGCGTGCCGGCGATCAGCGGGGCGGCGATGACGGAAACGTTGATGGCGATGTAGAAGATTTGGAACGCCATGGCGCGGCGCAAGTCGCCGGGCCTGTAGAGTTCGCCGACCTGGCTGGCGATATTGCCCTTGAACAGGCCCACGCCCACCACCAGCGACATAAGCGCAAGCAGGAACATACCCTCGAAGGCCATGAGGAAATGACCGAACGACATGACCACGGCTCCGGCGATCAGCGTGGCTTTGCGGCCCAGCCAGCGGTCCGCGACGATGCCGCCGAGGATGGGCGTCAGGTAGACCAGCGAAGTGTAGTCGCCGAAGATCGCCGAGGCCAGCGGCTGTCCCTCAAGCCCTGCATAGTGCCAGCCGCGCAGCCAGGAGAGGCCGACAACCTGTCCGATGTTCTCGGGCAGGAGCAGGTACTTGACCATGTAGAGCACGAGCAGCGTCTGCATGGAATAGTACGAGAAACGTTCGCACCCTTCGACGAAGGAGAGATAGCCCAGCCCTTTCGGGTGGCCCAGGAAGGCGCGGTCGTTCCGCTCGACTTCCTCGGGGAAGTCAAGCTCGGGGGTAGCTTCGGCAACGGTCATGGAATGTTAGTCTCTCTGGCCTGATTCTGTGACGACCCGGTATTTTTGTTATGTCAACGCGCACCATAGTGGCGCGTTACGGTAATGTCACGTCAGGTAAGGGCAGCGCTGAGAGATCGGCCGCAAGTCGCTCTGGCAGAAGGGAAAAGGTTTGCAACGGAAAAGGCGACAGACCCGATCGACCTGTCGCCTTCCCGTACGCCCCCGGACCTCGAAAGGCCATCAGAATGACGTTTCCTCTCGTAGGGGAGGAATAAAAACAACGCGCTAGACGGAAATGCGTTTCCACCCGGCAAGGCGCTCATCGCGTCGCAGGCACGGTCCGCCCTTCGTGCGAAACGCCCTCTCAGTCTTGCCGGTTCAATTCGATGTCGAGGAAGGTGGCGACGTCTTCGAGCGAGACGTTCTTGTCGAGATAGGTGTGTCCTATGCCCGTCATCAGCAGGAAGGGCAGGGTGCCAGCGTCCATCTTCTTGTCATGCAGCATATGCTTCACCAGCGCGGCGCCATCGCAGGTGACGCCGAGCGCGGCCAGGCTTGCGGGCAAGCCGACGCCGGCGATATGGCTGGCCACATGCTCTGCGCTTGCGCGCGGCATCAGCTCGCGGTGGGCCGAGTAACGGGCGGCCAGCACCATGCCCAGCGCTACAGCCTCGCCGTGGAGGAGGCGGTCGGAGAAGCCGGTCTCCGCTTCCAGGGCATGGCCGAAGGTGTGGCCCAGGTTGAGCAGGGCGCGACGGCCGGTGGTTTCGAACTCGTCCTCGGCGACGATGCGGGCCTTGCTCGCCACCGAGTGCGCGACGGCATATTCGCGCAGCTGGCTGTCTCCGGCGATCATCGCGGCGGCATTGGTATCGCACCAGGCGAAGAAGTCGGCATCGTCGATCAGGCCGTACTTCACGACTTCGGCATAGCCCGCCAGGAAATCGCGAGGCGGCAGCGTGTCGAGCGCGGAAAGGTCAGCCAGCACCAGCGAGGGCTGGTGGAACGCGCCGACGAGATTCTTGCCGGCGGGCGTGTTGATCGCCGTCTTGCCGCCCACGCTTGAGTCGACTTGCGCGAGAAGGGTCGTCGGCACCTGGATGAACTTGCAGCCGCGCTTGAGCACGGAGGCGCAGAAGCCGGTGAGATCGCCGATCACGCCGCCGCCCAGCGCGATGATGTGATCGCCGCGTTCCACTTCCAGCGAGAGCAGCCAGTTCACGGTGGCCGCCAGCTCGTCCCACGATTTCGTGCCCTCGCCCGGGGGCAGGATGCGCCAGTGCGGCTCGTGGCCGTTCTCGCGCAGGCTGGCCTCGACCACTTCGCCCCAGGCCGCATGGACATGGGCATCGGTGATGATCGGCACGCCGCGCTTGCGCAGGAGGCCGCGGCACTGGGGCACCAGTTCGGCGAGCAGGCCCGCGCCAACCCTGACTTCGTAAGGGCGGCCGGCAATATCGACGGGGATTACAGCCATTGCGAAATTCCCTGGAGTACCTTGTTGATCGTCTGGATGTGCGGCCCACTGTGGCTCATGACGTGGATCGGCGCGAGCGCATAGTGCGGTTGCCGATCTTCGCGGAGCCGGGCCAGGATATCCCTGGGGTTGCCACCCTGAAGCAGCGGGCGGTTGTCCTTGCGCGCGGTGCGCTCGACAAGGGTATCCACTTCGCTGTCGAGCCAGATGGTGATCGCCTTGTCGAGGATCAGCTGGCGTGTTTCCGCATTGCAGAAAGCGCCGCCGCCGGTGGCGATGACGCAGCTACCCGCACGGGGCTCCGGTCCGGCGTCGATCAGGCGGGAAATCACCCGCCGTTCGCCATCGCGGAAATAGGCTTCCCCGTAAGTCTCGAAGATCTCCGGGATCGTCATCTGGGCGGAACGCTCGATCTCCTCGTCGGCGTCGACGAAGGGACAATCCAGAAGTGTGGCCAGGCGCTTGCCCACGCTCGACTTGCCGACGCCCATCATCCCGACCAGCACGATGGGGCGGTCGATGCGCCGCGCGAGCGCGGCAATTTCCTGTGCGGAAAACCGGGTTTGTTGAACGTCCATTGCTCCAACGCCTATAGTTGCGCTAGGTCGCAGCGCAAGCATCGGTGAAGGAAGGCGAGTGACGATAACAAAACGCGGGCGCAAGTTCTCAGGCGTGGCTGCTGTTTCCATCGTCGCACCGATGGTCGTTCTGGTGGCGATCCTGATCGCGGTCTGGGCCTGGATGGACGGCGGGCGTTCGCCCGTGAAGGATATCGTCCAGCCGGTCGCGATTCCGGAGGCGCCCAAATGAGCCGGGATATCATGAGTCTGCGTATCAGAAGCTGGCATCTGTTGGCCGGTGCCGCTTTCGGGCTGACGTCCGCCTGGGCCGTGGCGCAGGACGCGCCCGAATCGCTGCTCCCCAAGATGTTCGACGAGCCCGCGCGCCCTGCGGCGACGCCAACGCCCCCCGCGCCCCCCGCCCGTCCCTCTGCGGGTGCCTCCACCTCGGGCAATGCCGCGACGCCGCGATCGGTCTCGACCCCGGTGGTCCAGGCGCTGCCGGTCGAGCCGATCCCGATCTTCGGCCCCGATGCGCTGATCACCACCAACGCCGAGGGCAGGAGCACGCTCACTCGCATGCCGACGCTGGAGGAACTTCAGGGCATGTCGCCCGAAGCCTTCGAGCAATTGCTGACCGACAAGCTCAACCTCGACATGCCGGCCGGTGCGCGCCGGTCGATGGAGCAGGTCGGCCTGGTGGATGAAGCAGAAGGCGGCATGGCGACCGCCTCGCTCTCCGCGCAGAATCCCTATCTGGTGCAGACCGCCATCGCCGCCAATCGCGGCACGATGGTGTCTCGCTGGGGCCATATCCTGTTGCGCCGCGCGCTCGCCTCGCGGCTCCAGGCGCCGGTGGGCATGAGCCCGCAGCAGTTCCTGTCGCTGCGCGTCGGCCTGCTGATCCGCATGGGCGAAACCGATGCGGCGCGCGCGCTGCTCCAGGGGCTGGACATCTCCAACTTCACCCCGGACATCACGCGCGCGGCCTTCGATGTCTACCAGCGCACCGCCGATTTCACCGGCATGTGCCCGGTGCTTTCGATCCAGGGCGCGCAAGGAGAAGGCTCGGAGTGGAGCGCGCAGCAGTCCATTTGCGATGCCTTTCGCGGTAGCGGCGCCGCGGCACTTTCGCGGCTGGAGAAAGCCCGTGTGAGCGGCAAGATGGCGCGCATCGATTCGCTGCTCGCGCAGAAATATGCAGGAGCCGCCGGGCGCTCGCGCAAGGCCGTGACGATCGAGTGGGACGGGGTCGATACGATGACGCCCTGGCGCTATGGGCTGGCGATCGGCGTCGGCCTCGCTCCGCCGGAAAGCGCCATGAACGGTGCCGGCCCGGCCTATGACTATATCACTGCGCTGGCGCCCATGGTCGGGCTGGAACGTCGCGCCGTCGCCGCCGATCGTGCCGCTGCCACCGGCGTGCTGTCCAATGCGGCGATGGTGGACCTTTACGCCCAGGTCTATGCCGATCCCGACGTGACCGGAGACTGGCAGAAACGCGCGGAAAGCTTGCGCGATGCCTATACGCTGGACGCGCCCGCCGCACGGCTTTCCGCCATGCAGAGCCTCTGGAGCGGCGCCAACGGTGGAGAGGCGACTTACGCGCGCCAGGTGCTGACCGCCGCCGCAGCAGCCCGCATCGCGCCGAGCAAGGACATGGCAGGCGATGCCGCCGCGCTGATCGCCTCGATGCTGGCGGCCGGTTACGACACAAATGCGCTGGCCTGGTCGCCGATCGTGGCATCGGGCACCCAGGGCTGGGGCCTGCTCACGCTCGCTGCGCCGGGCCGCATCCGGGCGGTGGATTCCGGCGCCGTCGACACCTATTACGGAGCGGACGAGAGCGCCAACAAGCGCAAGAGTGCGTTCCTCGTAGCCGGCCTGGCGGGACTGGGCCGGATCGATGAAGGCGCCTCTTCGCGCTACTCCGGAGAATGGGGCCTGCAACTCGACAGCACCACGCACTTCACGACCGCGATCGACCGGGCCGCTACGGCTGGAGATGCCGCCAGCGTCGCTTTCCTGGCCGGGCTGGGGATGCAGGGAGGCAGCTGGCAGCGCATGACGCCGCGCTATCTCTATCATATCGTCTCTGCGCTTCGCACGGTGGGTCTGGAGGCAGAGGCGCGGATGATCGCGGCGGAAGCGGTGGCGCGGGCCTGATCCGGCGTGACGGGTAGGGCGAGCCAGGGCCACGCCGAACGATTCCTGGCGATGCTGGCCGCCGAGCGAGGCGCCGCCGCGAACACGCTGGCAGCCTATCGCCGCGACCTGGCCGCCGCCGAGGAAGCACTCGGCGATCTGGCGCTGGCGGACGGCAATTCGCTTGCCGCACTAGGGGACGCCTGGAGCGGGCTCGCCGCCTCCAGTCTGGCCCGGCGCTGTTCGGCGCTGCGCCAGTTCTACGGATTCCTCGTCGACGAGGGCCTGCGTGCGGACGATCCCTCCCCGGCATTGCCCAAGCCGCGCACCCGGCGGCCGCTGCCACGCCTGCTTTCGCATGAGGAAGTCGAGCGCTTCCTGGCAACGGCGGAAGCCGAGGCGGCTGCGGAACGATCCGACGCGGTTCGCCTGCTGGCCCTGCTGGAGCTTCTCTACGGATCGGGCCTGCGCGCGACGGAACTCGTCTCGCTGCCATTGGCGGCGGTCCCGCGCGACGCGCCGTTCCTTCATGTCACCGGCAAGGGCGGACAGCAACGCATGGTGCCGGTGAGCGGCCGGGCGCGGACGGTGCTGTCGCGCTGGCTGGCGGTGCGACGGGGAACTTCGAAGTTCCTGTTTCCGTCCAGCGGCGAGAGCGGCCATCTCACGCGCGTTCGCCTGTTCCAGCTGCTGCGGGCGCTGGCGGTGCGTGCGGAGATCGATCCCACACGCGTCTCGCCGCATGTCCTGCGCCATGCCTTTGCCACGCACCTGCTCGAAGGCGGCGCCGATCTACGCGTCCTGCAGATGTTGCTGGGTCATGCCGATATCGCCACGACCCAGATCTACACCCATGTCGACAGCGCGCGGCTGGTTGCTCTGGTCAACGCCCGTCATCCGCTCGCGCGGGGGTAAGCGGGAACCACGCTTCGCCGCTTCCGTTGCTTGAAGGGTTCATTCTTTGGAGGGGAAATTCATGTCAGCAGTCCAGTCGGCCCGACGAAATCCGGCGATAAAGGCTGCTTTCGCGGCAGGGGCTACCGGCGCGTTTCTGCTGGCCCCGGCGCCGAGTTCCACCGGCGTGGCGGTGGCCGCCGCAGCCTATCCCGCAACGGTCACGTCCATCAGCCGCGCCGACAAGGCCGAAGGGGCCAAGGCGCATCCCGAACTTCTGGCGGAGTTCGGCGGATCGGTGACGGGCCCGCAGGCTAGCTACGTCGAGCAGGTGGGCAAGACCATCGCCATCCAGTCCGGCCTCTCGAACGCGCGGGGCGATTTCACGGTCACCCTGCTGAATTCGCCGGTCAACAACGCCTTCGCCATCCCCGGCGGCTACGTCTACGTTACGCGCCAGCTCACGGCGCTGATGAACAACGAGGCCGAACTGGCAGGCGTGCTCGGCCATGAGGTAGGCCATGTCGCCGCGCGCCATTCGGCCAAGCGGCAGGAGGCCGCCTCGCGCAACCAGTTGCTGGGCGTGCTGGGATCGCTGCTTTCGGGCGTCCTTCTGGGCGATAGTGCGTTCGGGCGGCTCGGCCAGCAACTCGCCTCGCAGGGCTCGCAGATGCTCACGCTGAAATATTCGCGCGGGCAGGAGCTGGAAGCGGATCGTCTGGGCATCAGCTACCTCAAGCGCGCCGGTTACGATCCGCAGGCCATGGCGGGCGTGCTGAACAGTCTGGCGCGCCAGAACGCGCTGGAAGCGCAGTTGCGCGGCACGTCGAATCAGGTTCCGCAATGGGCCTCGACTCACCCCGACCCGGCTTCCCGCGTGCGCGATGCGTTGAAGCAGGCAGGTTCCGGAGCGACCGGGACGACGAACCGCGACGCCTTCCTCACGCGAATCGACGGGCTGATCTATGGCGATGACCCGAAGCAGGGTATCATCGAGGGCAATCGCTTCACCCATCCCGAGCTACGGCTGGCGTTCCAGGCGCCAAACGGATTCTATCTGGTGAACGGCACGCAGGCCGTTTCGATCAACGGCAATTCCGGCAAGGCGCAATTCTCCGGCGGAGCGCTCGGAACCGGGCTCGATGCCTATATCCAGACGGTATTTTCCGGCCTCACCGAATCGGGGCAGGCACGGATCGAGCCGTCCAGCATCGAGCGTACCAGCGTGAACGGCATTACCGCCGCTTACGGGGTGGCGCGGGTCCAGGCCTCCAGCGGGCCGGTCGACGTGGCGGTGTTCGCCTATGATTTCGGAGGGGGCAAGGCCTACCACTTCCTGACCATCACCCAGGTCGGCGGGGCAGGGGCCTTCAACGGCATGTTCAAGAGCATGCGCCGGATCACGGCGGGAGAAGCCGGGCAGGTTCGGCCGCGAAGGCTGGCCGTGGTGACTGTAAAGGCGGGCGACACCTTGCAGTCGCTGGCAGCGAGGATGGCCTACACGGATGCTGCCCTGGAGCGGTTTCTGGTGCTGAACGGCCTAGAGAGCGGCGCAAGGCTGGTGCCGGGGCAGAAGGTGAAGCTGGTTACGTATTGAGGGGGGGGGAGAAGTTCAGTCCTATAAGCAGTCGTTATCCTGAACTTGTTTCAGGATCCATCTCGCGCAACAGACTGCCGCCGATGGTCAGCAATGGATCCTGAAACGAGGTCAGGATGACGTTGTTGGTTGGGGCCGTTCTTAGTTATACCTTGGGCCTGTAATCCATACGAAAAGGGCGGCAAGTTTCCTTGCCGCCCTCAATCGTACTAAGGCTTTTGAAGCGTTAGCCGCCAGCGGGGGGAGTGACGGCGCCATCATCGCTCGAGGCCTCATTACCACCGGCAATCGCGCTCGACGTGGTGGCAAAGGTCGTCTTGAGGTTCGAGCCCAGGCCCTGCATGGCGGCGATCGCGGCGACGGCGATGAGGGCGGCGATCAGGCCGTATTCGATAGCGGTGGCGCCCTGTTCGTTGCGGCGCAGCTTGGCGAGAAACTTCATCTGGTGTCTCCTGAATGAAAGCAAACTTGTGTACCCGGTCCGCCCCGCCCCCCGTTCACCCGGTCAGGCACTCGCTTTGGCGCTTTGGACAGGTTGTGGTCTAGCGGCGAAGTGTTGAAAAAAACCTAATGCCGAAAGTAATTACTGACCGGAAATCGCCTCGGACGATTTTTCGGAAACACTGGACCACAATGCGATCGTCTCCGATGCAAGGCTGTTCAATGCAACAAGTATGGCAAGCACGATCATGGCAAGAATAAGGCCGTACTCTATTGCTGTAGCTCCTTTTGTATTTCTAAGGAGTCGAGCTAGAGTCGTTTGCAATGTCATGATTATTTGCAGTTTCCCCGATCTTGTTGTGAATTAGCGGCTCAACGTTAAAGAGTCCCTAAAGGAGGGCGTTTCCCTGGAAAATTTTCTGACACCGCTGCTCGTCGTCGCCGTGGCGCTGGTGCGTGGGGACGGTCTGGTCCTGATGCAGCAGCGGCCCCGGGCCTCGCAGCATGGAGGGCTCTGGGAGTTTCCCGGCGGCAAGGTGGAGGCAGGCGAGACGCCTGAAGCCGCCGCCGCGCGGGAACTGCACGAGGAATTGGGTGTCGAGATCGCGCCCGGCCATCTGCTGCCGGTGGGCTTCGCCAGCGGACCGGGCAGCATTGTGCCGGAAAAACCGGGCGGCCGGGCCATCGTCATCCTGCTCTATGCGTGCAGGGCCTGGCAGGGCGATCCCACGGCCCATGAAGCGGAAGCGCTGGACTGGTACGCGCCCACGGCGATTTCCGGACTCGCCATGCCGCCGCTCGATTATCCGCTGGCCGACGCCTTATCCACATTCTTGCGCGAAAAGGCGATATAGGCGTTGACGGCAATGCCAACCGCTCCTATTGGCGCCTCTCCAACGCGCCCGTAGCTCAGCTGGATAGAGCATCAGACTACGAATCTGAGGGTCGGACGTTCGAATCGTTCCGGGCGCACCATTCTCCTTTCGGGGAGTTTGGTCTTTGGTTGGAGAATGACATTGCGCCCGTAGCTCAGCTGGATAGAGCATCAGACTACGAATCTGAGGGTCGGACGTTCGAATCGTTCCGGGCGCACCATTCTCTCTCTTGAGGGAATGGCACCCACATAGGGCATTGTGCGCCCGTAGCTCAGCTGGATAGAGCATCAGACTACGAATCTGAGGGTCGGACGTTCGAATCGTTCCGGGCGCACCACTTGCCAATATTGTACGAAAAAGCCCCGCGGAGCCTCGCTCCGGCGGGGTTTTTCGTGCGCGCGTTATCGAGACGAATCGAAAGGGCCGGAAACGCGGTTGCGCTTCCGGCCCCTATTCAGCTCAGCGGGCGATTACTGGCCGCTGGGAGCCTCGCCTGCGGCCGCAGTGGCCGAGGGGGCTGCCTGAGCATCCGCACCCGGCTGGCCGCCGGCGCTGGCCTGAAGCTGCGAGTTGAACGCCGTCGCGGTCATGCCCAGGGTCAGCGACTTGTCGGCACCCAGGCCGAAGTACGACTTCTTGAGCTGCGCGACCGAGCCGTTGCTGAGGTTCACGAACACATCGTCACCCTCGACCTTGCTGACGGCGCCAAGCACGACGCCGTCGCTGCTCTTGATCGGCTTGTCGGCGACGAAGGCCGTTGCCAGTTCGGCGCTGCTCTCGGCCTTGGCGCCGTTCACGGCGGCTTCCAGATCGGCCTTGTTCATGCCGATGGTCAGGCCCTTTTCACGCATGGCGAAGGAAGCGGCCGGAAGGCCGGCGCGTGCCGTGCCGGTGTTGACGGTGACGACACCGCTCTGCACCGCTTCGACAGTGCCCACTTCGGAGCCATCGGGGGCGTATACCTTGGCGCCCACGGTCGGGGCGGCGGCAGCGGCGGATGCGGCCGGAGCGGCGCTCTGGGCCATGACGGCAACCGGGGAAAGGCTCGCGGCGGCAATCGCGGCGGCGATGACGGATTTCTTCATGGCGTACTCCTTCTCGATGCGGGGAACCCTTCAGGGCAGCCCCGGCTCGGAAGCTCCCGACACACAGTCGCGTGTGCAGGAGCGTGAATGGTGGTCCGGAAAAATCACGACCCGGACTATTTGTTCCAACCCGAAGATCGGAAGGCCCTTTCTGCTCGAAACTAACGAGCGGGAGAGATCGGGCCTGACGGTGCATGTTGCACACTTGCAACGGAATGGCGGCTGAATGGTCCCCGATCAACCGGCAGAGTGCTATATTTTTGCGATGAAATGGCGGAAATCCGTCGATCGAAGATTTACTGGGCGGCGGGCCGTGCGATCTGTCGGACAAGTCGGGTCCGGAACAACCTGCAATCACGAGGCTTGATCCCGCGCGACGGGTGATCCAGCAAGGCAGGTGATGATACAGAACTCGGCTAACGGGGGAGGCGAGGGCGAAGGCTCTGCTTCGCCATCTGTCTGGCGATATGCCATGGCAACACGCGCTTACGTCGTGATCGACGCGGCGGATTACTTCGAATTGATGCGCGGGGTGATGGAAGAGGCGCAGCAGCGCATCTTCATGATCGGCTGGGATTTCGATTCGCGAATCCTGCTGTCTTCCGGACGGCGCTGGTGGCAGCGCGGTCGGCATGAGAGATTTCCGGCGCGCCTGGGATCCTTCATCGTCTGGCTGGTCAGGAAGAACCCGAAGCTGGAAATCCGGCTGCTCAAATGGAACGTCTCGCTGGTTAAGTCGCTTTTCCGCGGCACGATGGTCTTCGATCTGATTCGCTGGGCGCGCCGCGAGAGAATCGATTTCAAGTTCGACGGCGCCCATCCGATCGGATGCAGCCACCACCAGAAGATCGTGGTGGTGGACGATGTCTTCGCGGCCTGCGGCGGGATCGACATGACCTCCGACCGCTGGGATACGCCGGACCATCTTCCCGGCGATACCCGTCGCCGGCGGCCGAGCGGAAAGCTCTACGGCCCCTGGCATGACGTGACCATGGTGATGGAAGGGGAAGTGGCGGCGCGACTGGGCGATCTGGGACGCGAACGCTGGAAGGTGGCGGGCGGCGCGGAAATCGCGCCTTGCTCTCCGCAACGGACTTCGCCCTGGCCGGACGAGCTTCGCGCGGAGTTCGAGAATGTCGAGATCGGCATTGCCCGGACCCGCGCGGAATATGGCGACTGTCCGCAAGTCAGCGAGATCGAGGCGCTGTTCGTGGAGCAGATTCGCCGGGCCAAGCGCTTCGTCTATGCCGAAACGCAGTATTTCGCGTCGCGGGCGATTGCGGAAGCGATCTGCGAGCGGCTGCTGGAGGACGATCCGCCGGAATTCCTCATCATTAATCCGCTGACGGCCGATGGCTGGCTGGAGCAGATCGCGATGGATACGGCGCGGGTGGAACTCGTGCGGACCTTGCGCAATGCGGATCCTAACGGTCGTTTCCGAATCTATTATCCGGTGGCTGCGGATGGAACGCCGATCTATGTCCATGCCAAGCTGATGATCGTCGACGACGAGATCCTGCGGGTCGGGTCGGCCAACATGAACAACCGCTCGATGGGGCTCGATTCCGAGTGCGATGTCTTCATCGATGCCGCGCGCCCGGCCAATGCCCATGTCACGCCCGCGATCACGGGACTGCGCCATCGCCTGCTAGCCGAGCACTGCGGGGTGACGGAGGCTGCCATCGCCGAGGCGCTCGATCGCCATGGCTCGATGCTGGCGGCTATCGAAAGCCTTGTGCCTTCGGGCAAACATCTGGAACCCTTGCCCTTGAAACATCTCACCGAAGCTGAAAGAGCGCTTGGTGAAAGTGCTCTGCTCGATCCGGAACGACCCGGTGAGATGTTCGAGCCGATCGAGCGGCGCGGTCTCTTCCGCCGCAAGGGGCAGCTCCTGCGGTTGCGCCTGATGGACAGATTGCGAAGGAGTAAGAAGGGATGAGCAGCCTTGACGGTCCCGACGAGGACAACCCGCTGGGCAAGCCGGCCGTCCCCGACCATGTGCAGCAGGCGATCCGCACGCTGATCGAATGGGCGGGCGACGATCCGTCCCGCGAGGGGCTGCTGGACACGCCTAAGCGCGTCGCGCGTGCCTGGAAGGAATATTGCCAGGGTTACGGCGAAGATCCCGCCGTCCACCTCAGCCGCGTGTTCGAGGAAGTGGGCGGCTATGATGAAGTCGTGCTGCTCAAGGACATTCCCTTCCAGTCGCACTGCGAGCACCACATGGCGCCGATCATCGGCAAGGCGGCGATCGCCTATCTGCCGAAGGACCATGTGGTGGGCATCTCCAAGCTCGCCCGCGTTCTTCACGGCTTCGCGCGTCGCCTCCAGATCCAGGAGCGCCTGACCGCCGAAGTGGCGCAGTGCATCTGGGACCACCTCCAGCCGCAGGGCGTTGCCGTGGTGATCGAAGCCAGCCACGCCTGCATGACCGCGCGCGGCGTCCGCACGCCGGGCGTGAGCATGATCACCAGCCGTATGATGGGAACGTTCCTCGACGATGAGCGCAGCCGCAAGGAAGTGCTCAGCCTGATGGGTTACTGACAGCGGTCCCTCACACGAAGAGAGTGACTGCGATTATCCCCGCCTGTCCGGCGCCGGGGGCTTGAAAAGCGCCTCGCGCCGCGGCGAAGGAAGCCTATGGTGCCGGGCAGCGTGCCGGGCTTCCCAGGGGGATATCTTGAGCGGACCGATCGAAACCGGGGAACTGCCCGCCGTCGAGGACGGACCCGGCCGGCGCAGGCTGGCGCTGGCCGCCATGTTGGTGCCTGCGGCGATGCTGGCGGTGCTCTTGCTGCGCCGCGTGTGGGACGTGGACATCTTCTGGCAGCTCAAGCTGGGCGAGATCATCCTCGCCCACGGTGGCCCGATCTCCCGCGAGCCGTTCGCGGCGCTTCATCTGGGCGAGCCGCTCCCGGCGGTGGGTTGGCTGGCCCAGGCGAGCATGGCCCTGGTGCGGCGGATCGGCGGCTGGGATGCGCTGAGGCTCTACGATGCGCTCTGCTGGCTCGGCGGGTTCTGGGCGGTTGCCGCCGCATGCCGCGTCAGGGGGGCATCGCGCGAAGCCGTGGCGCTGTCGCTGATCCTCGTATTCATGGCGGCCCTGCCGACCGCGAGCATCCGGCCGCAAAGCTACGCGGCGCTCTGCTTCGGCCTGCTGCTCGCCCTGCAACGACTGCGTCTCCGGCCGTTGGCGACCGTCGCATTGGGCTCGCTGCTGCTGCTGCTCTGGCAGAACCTCCATCCTTCGGTCAGCGTCGCGGCTCTGGCGCTGGGGCTTCAGGCGGCAGTGGGCGCTGTCGCATGGCTGCGTGATCGCACTCGGCCATTGCCGCTCGCCCCGGCCGTGCTGACGTTCGTGGCGATCGGCGCGATGTTCGCGACGCCGGATGGTTTCTCGATCCTGTCGATCTCGGCGACCAATGCGGAGATGAGCCTGGCGATCGGCGCCAGCGAATGGCGGCCGCTCTGGATCGAGAGCAACTGGATCAACGCCGTGCCGGTGCTGGTCACGGTCGCCGTGGCGATCGGTCTGCTGCTGCGCGGACGCCGATCGGTGGACCCGTTCGAACTGCTGCTGGCGCTGGCGCTGTTTGCGCTTACCCTGACGGCCTATCGGTTCGTGCTGTTCTGGGCGATCGCCATGGTTCCGGTGATCGCACGCGCAGCCTCATGGAACAGCGAGCCGAGAGATCGGCACATGCCGCGCTGGATTTCCTTTGCGGCCGTCGCTTTCGTGGCGGTGAGCCTGCCGTTGCTGGCGCCCACCCGCTTTGCCCCGAGCCTGCCGCTGGAGGCGCTCGCGCACCTGAAGCGACAGGGTTTGCGCGGCACCATCTATGCCGATTTCCCCTACGGCGGCGCCGTGATCGACATGGGTTGGCCGGCCTGGCGCGTGGCCTACGACGGGCGCTACTACCGCTATGCGCGCGAGGAATGGCGCTACAACGGCGGCATCGAGAACGGCTATGTGCCGCTGGTGGACGTCATCGCCAAGTGGCACCCTGCCGCCTTCGTCATCCAGGAAGAACACAACGCGCCGCTGGCCGGTGAACTGGCGCGCTCTCGCCGTTGGCAGCGGATCTATCGCGGGCCGGACGGCGTGGTCGTCTTCGTTCGCCGCTCGCGATAGGTCGCTACTTCGAAGGCGCGTGGGGCGTCCCGCCGGAGAAAGCGTCGGCGATCGAGCAGGCGGCGGGGCCGAGGATGACCACGAATAGCGTCGGCAGGATGAACAGGATCAGCGGCACGGTCATGATCGCCGGCAGGCGCGCAGCCTTTTCCTCGGCGCGCATCATGCGTTCGTTGCGGAATTCGGCCGAGAGCACGCGCAGTGCCGATGCCAGCGGCGTGCCGTAGCGCTCGGTCTGGATCATCGTGGTGACGACCCCGCGCATGGCATCGAGATTGACGCGATAGGCCAGGTTCTCGAAGGCATGGCGCCGCTCGGTGAGGAACGACAGCTCGATCGAGGTGAGCGAGAATTCCTCTCCCAGTTCGGGGTAGGCGCGGCCGAGTTCGCGGGCGACGCGGTCGAAGGCGGCGTCCACGGTCAGGCCGGCCTCGGCGCAGATCACCAGCAGGTCCAGCGCATCGGGCAGGCCCTTGCGGATCGCGTCGGTGCGCTTGGTGATCATGTTCTTGATGAAGATGTCCGGCCCCTTGTAGCCGGCGATCAGCATCGCCGCGAAGCCGATGAAGCGCTTGAAGCTGCTCCACTGCGGGAAATAGTCGATCCCGTAGATCACCAAGGCCGCCGTGCCGCCCAGCACGATCGGGGCCACCAGCCGCGCGAAGACGACGGCGACGGCCCATTCCTTGTTGCGGATGCCGGCCTGGGCCAGCTTCTGCTCGATGTCGCGCAACTGGCTGTCCTGGAGCATCTTCAGCTTGCCCAGGAAAGCGCCCATCCGGTCGGTGGTTTCATTGCGGCGCACCACGCTCTGGCGCTTGCGCGGTGCGGCAGTGATGCCGGCCTTGAGCGCCTCTCGCCGCTGGTTCAGCGCCTTCACGCGCTTGGCCATGGGATCGCGCACGGTGATGGCGGCATAGATCGCCAGCATCACGGCGAAGGCAGCGACCATCGAGAGCAGGGTACCGACGAAGATGACGTCGAAACCGAGGAGGGTGGGGCCGGATTGGGGCATCTTGCGGTCTGTCCTGCGCTCAGATTTCGAAGCTGACCATCTTGGCCATGATGAAGGCGCCGATGCCCATCCAGACGGCGCCGCCCAGACCCGCCACGGTCAGGCGGTCGTCGGTGAAGAAGGTGCCGATGTAACCGGGGTTGATCCACCAGATCATGCCGAAGACGATGAAGGGAAGGGCGCCGACGATATAGGCGGATGCCTTCGATTCCGAACTCATCGCGCGGATCTTCAGCTTCATCTGTGAACGCTTGCGCAGCACGTCGGACAGGTTCGCCAGGGTTTCGGCCAGGTTGCCGCCGGTTTCCCGCTGGATGGCCAGGGTGATGCAGAAAAAGCTGAATTCCGGGATGTCCAGCCGGTCGGAGGTGTCCTGAAGGGCGTCCTCCATGGTCCGGCCGATCTTGATGCGTTCGGTGATGAGCTTGAATTCCTCGCCAACCGGCCCGGGGACTTCCCTGGCGACGACGCCAAGCGTTTCGGTAACCGGCAGGCCGGACCGCAGGCCGCGTACCAGCAGTTCGATCGCGTCGGGGAACTTGGCGTTGAAGGCGTTGGTCCGCCGCGCGATGAGCTTGTTCAGCACGAAGTGCGGGATTCCGGCGCCGACGAACAGGCCGAACGCAAGCGCCAGTGCCAGCGCCCCGGTCTTCAGCGCCACGAGCAGGGCCACGACCAGGCCGAGCCCGACCGAAGTATAGAGGTATCGATTGGTCGACCAGCTGGCGCCGGACCGGTGCAGGCGCAGGGCCAGCGCATCGATCCGCGAGCCCGATCCGGCCTTCTTGTGCGTCATCGGCCGCCGCGCCGCCACGGCCTTGCGCATCTGCGCTTCCACGCGATCGGTCGTGCTCTGCGAGTGACGGTAGCGCACCGATTTCAGCCGGCGCGTGGATTCCTTGGTGGGGGACGGGCCGGAAAAGGCGGTCCAGACCAGTGCCGTCGCGCTCAGCAGGCCGACTGCCACCAAGAGGAGCTGCATCATGTTCATGGCCGATCGGTGCCCACTTCGCTGCCCCTCAGCGAGGAGCCGTTTCCTTCTTTGCGACGGCCTTGCCCATGAAGGCCTTGAGATCGAGCTTGCCGAGCAGCGAAGGCTTGACGCCCGCCCCGCCGGTTACTGCTTCACTGGTTACGGTTGCCGTGTCGCCGGACTCGTCGAGGATCATCCGCGCAAGGTCGCAGATCGCGGTGCCGGCGCGATTGCCGCGATTGGTGTCCGCGAAGGTCCGTCCCAACTTGGCGGCCAGCGAAGCCGCCTTGAGGTCGTAGGGGATGGTGACTTGCAGGGTGGTCTCGATCGAGGCTTCGAAATCGGCCTTGGTAATCTCTGCCAGGCTTGGCTGGACCTTGTTCGCCACCACGAAGACGCGGGCGTGAGAGGCGTTCGCCTTGAGCCAGGACAGCATGCGGATCGTGTCCCGCGCCGATGCCAGCGTCATTTCCACCACCAGGACCACGGCATTCACATTGGCCAGCAGTTGCGGGAAATTGATCAGCATGTTGCGCGGCATGTCGATCACGGTCATCTCGAACGCCTGACGGAACTCCTCCTCAAGCTGGATGAAGGCCGAGCCGTCGGTCATCAGCGGGGTGCCGATGGCCGCCTCGGCCGAAAGGATCGCCAGGTTGTCGTTCGCGCGGATCATCGCGCGTTCGATGAACAGACCGTCGATGCGGCTCGGGTTCTCGATGGCGTCGGTCAGGCCGCGGCCCGGCTCCAGGTCGAGGCAGAGCGCTCCGGTGCCGAAATGGATGTCGAGGTCGAGCAGGGCAGTCGGCAGCTTGTCGTCGGCGCTGAACAGCCAGGCGAGCGAGGTCGCCAGCGTGGACGCGCCCACCCCGCCGCGCGTGCCGATCACCGCCGTCGAGAAATGCGACCGGGCCGTGCCTGCCTCATGGCCGCGCGGCGCCGAGAACACCGCCTGCGCCTGGGCCAAGGTGTCGCGGACCACGCCGGGCGTCAGCGGCTTGAGCAGATAGTCCTGGATGCCGCTGGCGAGCAGATCTCGATAGAGACGAACGTCGTTGACCTGGCCTACGGCGATGACGACCGTGCCGGGCTCGCAGACTTCGGCCAGGGCGTTGATGTCGTTGAGGGGATCGCCGCTTTCCGACAGATCGACCATGAGGATGTTCGGGCTTGCGGAGATCGACAGCGACTGGACCGCGTTGCGCAGCCCCCCCCGGTTGCACATTTCCGAGGGCCAGCCCATTTCGACCGCGATCGGGCGCAGCACGTCGAGCGAGGCGTCGTCGCACATATAGGCGGCGAACTGGCCGCGACCTTGGCCGCCGCCGGATTTCCAGGGTGCGTTCATGGATCAGTTCGCCTTGCTGGAGGTGGCGGAGACGGAATTGCCGCCGGTCGGCGCGGCCTTGCGATAGGCTTCGATCGCCTTCGACGAACTCATCACCGTTGTCTCTCCGGTATCGCGGGCGCCATGGGCCAGGTCTTCCGGGTTCGCGACCATCGCTGCCAGGTTGGAATTGGTGGCGCAGCCGTAGTTGCCGGAAAGGCCGTTGTTGGGATTGAAGTCGCTGCCGGTCGACCAGTCCGGGCAGCCGGGAACGGAGGCCTTCGAACGCACGACGACGATCCGCGCGATGCCCGCATCGACATAGCCTTCCGTCACCGGAGCGCCTTCGGCCAGCACCAGGCCATGGCGCCCCGCCATCGCATCGACGGCGCCGCGCACGGCCGGATTGCCCGAGGGATCGTCGAGGTAGACCCGGTCGCCATACTTGAGGCCCATGGCCTCGAACCAGCCCGCAAGCCGGGTGGGTTCGCCGCTGCCGAGGCCGGAGCCGTCGGTTCGCACGTCCAGCGTGTAGTTGACCCGTTCGACCACCGGCTGGTGCACGCTGTTCATCGAGCGATTGGAAGGCATGCCGCCGCATCCCGCTAGCAGCAGGCCAAGCGAGAATGCGAGAGAAGTGCCGAGGATGCGGCGCGAGACAGGATTGGACGTCGACATCATCGTTCTCACTTCAGGCTGAAACCGGGGCGGGCGGCAGTATCCGCCGGGCGCCTGGCGCTCTTTCCGCTTGTGGGCGCCGTGTCCGACGCAGCATCCAGTCCGGGCGTTTCACCCGATGCCTTCGTGCCCGCTTCCGGACGTTTCGCGCCGCTGGTGCCGTCGCTCGCCATGTTGCCGAGCAGGCGCTGGAGATCGTTGGGTGCATTGAACCCATCCGTCGGCAGGGCGATCTGCGAGGCGTCCACCGGATTGACCAGGTAGGGCGTCACCACGATCACCAGTTCCGTCTCGCCCCGTCCGTAGCTCGTGGACCGGAACAGCGAGCCCAGGATCGGCAGGTCGCCGGCGCCGGGCAGCTTCTGGATGGTGTTGGTGGAATTATTGCTGAGCAGTCCGGCGATCATGAAGCTCTGGCCCGAGCCGAGTTCCACGGTGGTCTCGGTGCGGCGCACGGTCAGCGCGGGCACTTCGTAGCCGTTGAAGTTGACCGCGCCCTGGCTCGAAAGCTCGGACACTTCGGGGCGCACGCGCATCGAGATCCGGCCGTTGGCAAGCACTGTCGGCGAATAGCTGAGGCTGACGCCGTACTTCTTGTATTCGATCGAGGTAGTGCCCAGCGCCTGGCTGATCGGGATCGGATATTCGCCGCCCGCCAGGAACTCCGCCGTCTCGCCCGACAGCGCGGTGAGGTTCGGCTGGGCGAGGGTGGTGACGAGCCCCACCGTTTCACCGGCGTCGAGCGAACCCAGGATGTTCACGCCAAGCAGCTTGCCGGCCGCGGCCAGCGTGCTGCCGGTGGAATTGGTGGCGACACTGCTGCCGGCAACCTTGGTGCCATCGGGCAGGGTGACTTCGACCGGTCCGCCCACGCCAAGAGGCAGGCCGGGAACGTGACGACTGATCGCGCCTTGGCCGATGCCGAATTTGAAGCCGCTCGTGGCATCGATCGTCGACATGTTGACCGCAAGCGACTTGACCAGCGAGCGGCTGACTTCGGCAATGCGGACCTGCAGGTTGACCTGGAGCGGCGTGGCCATGCGCAGGCGGCTGATGACGTTCGCGTCCTTGCCGGCATAGGCCTGGACCAGACGCTCCGCCTCGGCCGCGTCATCGGGCGTCTTCACGGTGCCCGTCAGCAGGAAGGTGCTGGAGCCCATCGTCGAAACGCCGATCCTGGCCTCCGGCATGGCAAGACGCAGCATCGCGTCTACGCTGTCCAGATTGGAGCCGACGCGGACGGTCGCAGACCAGATCACCGCGCCCGCCGCATTGCTGGCATAGACCGTGGTCGTGCCGCCGGCCTTGCCGAAGACGTAGAGCTGCCTTGCGGTCTTGACCTGGACGTCGGCCACGGCGTCGTTGGCGACGAAGACGTCGGCCATGGCGCCCGGCACGTTCACCAGCTGGCCGTTGCCGATCGAAAGCGTCATGTCCTGCGCGGGCGCGATCACCGACTGCGCTTCGGCGGGTGCGGAGACGATGGCGATTGCGCAGGCCGCCACCAGTGCCGAGGAGGCACAGGCACGCAGCATGGATTTCAGAAGGCGCGTCTGCATCGTGGGAACTTTCGACGAAGGGATGCGAACGATTGCGGGCATGATGGTGGCCTCGGACATCAATTCTTGCCCACCGGTTCTTCGGTGGTCTCTTTGCCGCGCGTCACCCGCACGACCGGCCCGGTGCGAACCGGCGCGGCGGAAGGCGCTTGCGGCCCGGCGGCAACGGGCACGGTGCGGGCGGAGACTTCGGCGCCCGTCGCCGGACGGCTCGATCGCTGGAAGCGCGAGACATCCCCGCCGGTCATGTAAGTGGAAGCGCCTTCGATGGGGCGGTTCATCGCGTTGCGCATGAGCTGCTCTTCCTGCTCGCGCGTCGCGCCCTCGGGCACTTTGACGTCACCGCTGGCAAGGATGCGCTCGAACTCGACCTGGCTGTCGGCAATGGCGCGCAGTGAAAGGCTGAGCGTGCCGATTTCCTGCGCCACGGCGACCTTCTCGGCAATGCGCGGCGTGACTTCGAGCGTGACCGTGCTGAAGGCATGGACCACGGTCTTGCCGTCCACCACTTCGTTGTCGGTAGCCTGATCGGTGGCGAGCACGCGCAAGTTGCGCAGGATCGTTTCCGAGGCGCGCAGGGACTGGCCGCCGTCGTTGCCGGCGACCTGCTGGGTGAGCACGAGATCGACGTGGTCGCCCGGAAACACGAAGCCGCCCACGCCGGTCCTGGCGGAAACCGGGATGGTTACGGCGCGCATGCCGGGACCGAGCGCGGCGGCGAGGAAGCCACGGTCGCCCGGCGCCACCAGCGCGCCCTGCGTGACGGGCTGGCCTGCCGTGATCTGAAAGCGGACGACGGTGCCGAGCAGCTTCTGCATGTCGGCCTTTCCGTCGATGTAATAGGCGTCCTTCACCAGTTCGCTGGGCCAGTCCTGGTAGGACACGGCATCGGCGGTGATGATCGTGCCGACCGGCAAGGCGCGCTGGGCGACGAGAACCTTGGGGCCGGTCGGCTGCGCGGTCGCCACGGCCTGAGCCTGGGGCGCGGCCGAACCGGCGAACATCGAGCGGGCAGCCATCGCCGTCACCACTGCTATCAGCAGCGCGGCAACCAGCAGCACCAGCTTCTTCCTATCCATGTCTAAGCGACCCCCTGCAAGTCTTCGGAAAAACCAGGCATCCGAAGCCGTAACCCCTAGGCCCGAAATCACTGCAAATCGTGATCGGGCCTATCTAGGTAGAATCGCGTAAATTGGTTAAAATCGAGTTCATCCAGAAACCTGCGTGAACAGCGTGTGTTCGGCGATCACCCAGAGCGCGGCGGCCGAAATGGCGACACCGTAGGGGATCGGCAGGCGCGACTTCTGGCGGCGCATGATATGGCGGAACCCGAAGAGAAACAGCGCGACCAGTACGAGCGCCCCGACGGCCAGCATCCAGGTCTGCGGTATCGCGTGATGGATGGCCTCCAGTCGCTGCGGCGAAATCAACGGTCGGTGCATCGCCAGAGCATGGACGATGCTGCCCGCCAGCAGGACCCAGCCGATCGCGACGATCCAGCCGATCGCATCGCGAACGGTCTCGCCCCGCACCCGCTCCATGTTGAACGCGGCCATGGCGATGGAGGCGCCGCCGCCGATCATCGCCATGAGCACGATCACCTGCCCGAAGTGCGCCGGTGCAAACCAGAGCGCCAGCGCCGTGAGCAGCTTGACGTCGCCGCCGCCCATCTGGCGCAGGGCGAAAAGAACGCAGGCCACGGCGAAAGTGATCACGCAGAGCCCGACCTGCCAGGCGACCGCGCTCCAACCGAATCCCATCGACCACCACCATAGCGGCGCGGCCAGGGCGATCGCGAGATTGAGGGCGTTGTCTATCTCGCGGCGCTTGAGATCGGTGAAGGCTGCGACCAGCAGGGCGATTGCCAATGCCAGCAGCAATGCATACGAAAAGGCTCCGCCCGGCATCGTGTTTCCCCTAGGTCCGGGGCACGATCTAGCGGATACCGCTTACGAAACAGTAACCAAGTATCGAGGCCCAAGTCAGCCAGGTGACCATTCCCGCAACCGAGAGCAAGCCCGTCTCCAGCCATCCTTCGCCGTCCTTGAGCGACATCGCACGCGAGGCCGCCAAGGCGCGTCGGGCGATCCCCGAAGGCGTCGTCGAGAGTTTCTGGACCGGCCCGAGCGGACCGGAGCCCCTGCGCCGGATCGATTGGCCGGTAGCCGGAACGCGTGGCTCGATCCTGTTCCTGCCGGGGCGCGGGGACTGCTACGAAAAGTGGCTGGAAACGCTGGAGCAGTGGCACCTCGAGGGCTGGTCGGTCAGTTCGATCGACTGGCGCGGGCAGGCGCTCAGCGGCCGTCTCGGTTTCGACGCGACGACCGGACACGTTCCCGACTTCGACCTGTGGGTCGAGGATCTCGCGGCCTTCTGGAATGCATGGACCGCCGAACGGCCGGGGCCGCATGTGCTCGTGGGCCATTCGATGGGCGGACATCTCGCGCTGCGGGCTGTCGCGCAGGGCAAGGTCCGGCCGGATTCGCTTGTGCTCTCCGCGCCGATGCTGGGCATCCACCCCGCGTGGGTGCCGTCGGGGCTGCTCCACACCGTCGCGCGCGGAATCGTCGGGCTGGGCGATTCGCGTCGTCCGGCCTGGAAGCACAGCGAGAAGCCGGAGCTTCTTCCGCATGCCCGGTCGCGGCTGCTCACGCATGACAAGGCCCGTTACGCCGATGAGGACTGGTGGCGCGAACGGCGGCCGGGCATCGTCATGGGGCCGGCAAGCTGGGGCTGGATCGAACGGGCGCTGGCCTCGATCGGTCTGCTCGAAGCCAAAGGCGCGCTGGAAGCGGTGAAGGTGCCGGTACTGCTGCTGGCCACCCGCTATGACGGGCTCGTTTCCTGGCCGGCGATCCGGCGCGCCGCGCGCAGGCTGCCCCGGGCCGAGCTGATCGCCTTCGGGCACGAAGCCCGGCACGAAATCCTGCGCGAGAGCGATCCGGTGCGTGATCGGGCACTCGCGACCATTCGGGACTTCCTGAACCGGACCGCGCCCGTTAGGGGCTGACCCCCTATGGATGCGAGGTTCGATATCGTAGTGGTAGGCGCCGGCATGGCGGGCGCTTCGCTGGCCGCCCGGCTCGGAAAGCAGGCGCGCGTGCTTGTGATCGAGGCCGAGGAGAGCCCCGGCTACCATGCGACGGGTCGTTCGGCGGCATTCTGGACGGAGAGCTACGGCGGCCCGCAGGTCAAGCCGCTGACCACCGCCTCAGGCCCCGAACTGCACCGTCTGGGCGTCCTCACGCCACGCGGCGCGCTGACGATCGGCCGGACCGGACAGGAGCGCGAGATCGCTGCTTTTGCGCAGACCTACGGCGGGGTCGGCATTGCGGTAGAGCGGCTGGACCGTGCCGAGATCGCGGCACGCATTCCCGATCTCAAGCCGGAATGGACCTGCGGCGTGCTGGAGCCCAGCACCTGCGACATCGACGTGGCGGCGCTTCACCAGCACTACCTCGCCACCGCGCGCAAAGCGGGCGTGGCGCTATGGTGCCGCGCGGGCCTTGCAGCTGCCACGCGCGTTTCGGGCGGTTGGTCGCTCACGCTGGCCGATGGTCGCCGGATCGGTTGCGACGTGCTGGTAAACGCGGCAGGCGCCTGGGCCGATCCGGTCGCGCGCAAAGCCGGCATCAGGCCGCTGGGCGTCGCGCCCTATCGTCGCACCATTGCACAAGTCGCGATCGAGCCCCTCGCGCCGGATAGCTTGCCGCTGGTTCTCGATGTCGCGGGCGGGTTCTATTTCAAGCCCGAAAGCGGCCGCCTTTGGCTGAGCCCGCATGACGAGACGCCCAGTTCTCCCTGCGACGCCGCGCCAGAGGAAATCGACGTCGCGCTGGCGATCGACAGGTTCGAGCAAGTGGTCGATCGGCCGGTCCTGCGCGTGGAGCATCGCTGGGCGGGCTTGCGCTCCTTTGCGCCGGACCGGCTGCCGGTCTACGGTTTCGATCCGCAGGACGGTGCGTTTTTCTGGTTCGCCGGGCAGGGCGGCTTCGGCATTCAGACTGCCCCTGCTGCTGCCGTGCTGGGGGCGGGGCTGTTGTTGGGGGAGGTGATGGGTGAGGTTGATCCTGAGCCGTTTGGGGCGGGACGGCTTTTAGGGAAGTGAAGTCCTGGGGGATGATCCCCCAGACCCTCGGAATGTCGATGTTGCGCGCCGCCTATTGGTAGTGCGCTCCTTGCGGCGCAGCCAATAAGTCTCCCGACGCTGCCGTGGGCGCACAAGGCTGTCGGTCCGCGTGACTTCGACAGTCCCGGGGGTGCAGGGGGGCTAAGCTCCCCTGCTTTTCCTTTCCTTCACTCGTTATTCTCAGCCTGCGGACCCGTCACGCTACCCTTCCGCCCCGGCGCAACGAAGTGCCAGGCCAGCAGAACCGGCTCCAGCACGGCCATGCCCACGAAGATGCTCACCAGCCGGTGCACCGCAGGCATGATCTCTGCGTCGGCATAGGAATCTGGTACGAGCACGACGAGCACCGCGAGGGTGAACTGGAGCCCGAGGTAGGTCACGTTGGGCAGGCCATTCTCGATATGCCTGCCGATCACGATACCGAGGCAAGTGCCTGCGATCAGCACCGGCGCGCTGCCCTGGGCGAGCAGGAGCACCGCCAGTCCCAGCGCGCCGCCCGCGAGACAGCCCAGCGTGCGTTGGAACAGGCGGCGGGTAACGGGGGCGAAACCGCTCGCGCCGATGCCGCTGACGGGAACGATCATCACCGCCATCACGGTAACGGCGGCCTGGGCCATCTGCGGCAGCTGGAAAAGGGCGTGCAGCACCGGCAGCACGGCGATGGCGATCCCGGCCTGGACGGCATGGCGCGCGGCGTGAGGGTGCCACTTCATCCGGTCCGGCGCGGGCTTTCGACCGGCCAGCCATTTCCTGCCCGCAAGCGTGGCGGCGCAAAGGCTCACGATGACGCAGGCGGCGGTACCGGCGATCACTTCCAGCATACGCGTTTGCGCGAAGTGGATGGTGTCGAGGTCCGGGTGCTCCAGCTTGTCGAGCAGGATCATCTCGAAAGTCAGGCCGAACAGCAGCCAGGCATAGGCGCGCCGCGCGGTGATCATGCCGTAGAGGCCGACCGCGCCCACCAGCGCGGCGCTGACCATGGCGAGGGGCAGGGAATGGGCGGCATAGGGCACGATCGCAAGCGCCAGCAGCGATCCGATCGCGGTGCCGGCGATACGCATCGCACCGCGCAGGAGCGTCTCGGCGGTTTCGCTCTTGAGGAGGACGAAGGCGGTGAACGCCGCCCAGGCCACCACTTTCGCGCCGATCAGATGCGCGAAGAGGATCGCCAGCATGACCGACGCGACGCAGGCCCACTCGTCCGCCATGCGCGGGCCCGGCGTCACGAGGGCGCGCGCTTCCTCGCGTAGACGGCCGCGGATGACGGTCGATGAGGGGAAGCGAGGTTCGGGAGCAGGCAGCAGCGCGCTCCCGCTACTTTCCGGCGGCGACCGCCGCGTCGCTGGCGAGCTTATCCACGCGTTCGTTTTCTGCGTGGCCGGAGTGGCCGCGCACCCATTCCCAGTGGACCTTGTGGCGGGCGACCGCCTCGATCAGGTCATGCCAGAGATCGGCATTGCGCACCGGCTGCTTGCTGGCGTTGACCCAGCCCTTCTTTTTCCAGCCGTGGACCCACTTGGTGATCCCGTCGATCACGTACTTGCTGTCGGTCTGGAGCGTGATCTCGCAAGGCTCGGTAAGGGCATTGAGGCCCTTGATGACGGCCGTCATCTCCATGCGGTTGTTGGTGGTGTCGGGCTCGCCGCCCGACATCTCCTTTTCGTGGACGCCCATGCGCAGCAGCACGCCCCAGCCGCCGGGACCGGGATTGCCCTTGCAGGCGCCATCGGTGAAGATCTGTACCTGCTTCATGCCGCGAAAATACCGGAATTGGCCGGATCGGCATAGAATTCGAGACGGCGGGCGAAAGCCATGGGATCCTTGGGCGTGACGAGGGCGTCTTCCGGCGTGTTCAGCCAGTCGTAGGCGCGGGTTGCCAGGAAGCGGATCGCCGCACCGCGCGCCAGCAGCGGCAGGGCGGCGCGCTCGGCATCGGAGAGCGGGCGGACGGCTTCGTACCCTTCGATCAGGGCGCGCGACAGCTCGGGGAGGAACTGCGTGCCGTCATTGCTGAAGCACCAGGCCGTGTGGGTGACGACGACGTCATAGGCCAGCAGATCGGTGCAGGCGAAGTAGAAGTCTATCAGCCCGGTGACCCTGCTCCCCAGCATCAGTACGTTGTCGGTGAAGAGATCGGCATGGATCACGCCGCTCGGCAGGTCCGAGGGCCAATTTCCGCCCAATCGGGCCAATTCTCGTTCGACAAGTGCGCCGAGGTTCGGGTCTATCGATTCCAGCCCTTCGCGCGTGCAGTCGCCCAGCAGTTGCTGCCATGCCGGCAGGTCCAGCGAGTTCGCGCGCGATCGTCCGAAGTCCGCCGCGGCGAGGTGGATCTGCGCCAGCGCCGCGCCCACCGCGCGGGCTTGGGCGGGGGTCGGCTCGGAAACGGAAACGCCGGGCAGGAACTCGATCAGCGCCAGTGCCTTGCGGTTCTCGCCTTCGCCGATGAAGCGATGGCTGGCGCCGTCGCGGTCGTGCATGGTGCGCGGCACCGGGCAGTCGCGTGCGGCGAGATGGTCCAGCAGGTCGAGGAAGAACGGCAGTTCGGAAACGTCCGTCCGGCTCTCGTAGACGGTGAGGATGAAGCGCCGGGCTTCTTCTGCGTCTTGCGTCTCGATCAGCCAGTTGCTGTTGGACACGCCCTCTGCGATGCCCTTGGCCGAAACCAGCGTGCCGACGTCGAACGTCTCGACGATCGCGGACATTTCTTCCGCGCCAAGTCGGGTATAGACTGCCATGACTCTACTGGATTCCTTCAGCGGGCGAGCTGGCGCGGCAGCTTGAACGTGATGGTCTCCTCTGCGGTCACCCGTTCCTCGGATTCGACTTCGCGCAGTTCCTTGATCCGGGCGATCACTTCGTTGACCAGTTCCTCCGGCGCCGAGGCGCCGGCGGTCAGGCCCAGCGTTGCAATGCCTGCCAGCCATTCCGGTTCGATGTCTGCGGCGCGCTGGATCATCTGGCCGCGCGAGCCGGCACGTTCCGCCACTTCGACGAGGCGCAGCGAGTTCGAACTTTTGGGCGATCCGATCACCAGCACGAGTTCGCAATCGGGGGCGATCTGCTTGACTGCCGCCTGACGGTTGGACGTCGCGTAGCAGATGTCTTCCTGCTTGGGTGCCACCACCTGGGGAAAGCGTGTCTGGATCGCGGCGATGATCCCGGCGGTATCGTCCACCGACAGCGTCGTCTGCGACAGATAGGCAAGTTCGCAATCCGACGGAACATCGACGGTGGCGACATCCTCCACCGTCTCGATCAGGGTCATGTTGCCTTCGGGAACCTGACCGAACGTGCCGATCACTTCCGGATGGCCGGCATGGCCGATGAACAGGATGTGGCGACCGTCCGCAATCTGCCGTTCCGCCTGACGGTGGACCTTGCTGACCAGCGGGCAGGTCGCATCCAGCCAGTCGAGCCCGCGGGCCGTGGCCTTGGCCGGCACCGATTTGGGCACGCCGTGGGCGGAGAAGATCACCGGCACGCCATCCGGCACCTGGTCCACGCTTTCCACGAAGACCGCGCCCTTGGCCTTGAGATTGTCCACCACGTACTTGTTGTGAACGATTTCGTGCCGAACGTAGACCGGGGCGCCGTAGATTTCGATCGCCCGCTCCACGATTTCGATCGCGCGGTCCACGCCTGCGCAGAAACCGCGTGGTGCCGCGATCAACAGGCGAAGAGGCGTTCCAGAACGTGGGTTGCCGGAACGGGGCGGGTTCGGAGACGGAAAGGGCGCGTTCATGAATGGGGCTCTAGCGCTTTGCCGCTCGCACCGCTAGGGCAAGCCGACGTCTTCGAGGAACCTCACGATGAATGCACGCCGCCTGACTGCCACTGTCCTCTGCTCCGCCGCCGCGGTGTCCGCGCTGAGCGGTTGCGCCAAGAAGGGAGAGATCGTGGTCGATTCGGGCGTGGGCATCACCGCCGTGCGGTCTGCCTGTCCGGCTGTCGGGATTCCCGACTATACCGGCGACATGACGCTGTTCCGCGCCCCGAATGATCGCACCGCCGCCAATATCGACCTGGAAGCGGCCATGACGAACGTGCGCACCGTCTGCAACGAACAGGGGGGTGACAAGGTCTTCGCCAAGGTTGAGTTCGACGTGCTGGCGCGCCGGAACGACAAGCAGGGCGCTCGTCAGGTCACCTTGCCGTTCTTCGTCTCGGTCCTCCAGGGCGGAAGCGCGGTGGTTTCCAAGCGCGTCGGCCGTGTCACGCTCACTTTCGCGGATGGTCAGGATCGTGCGCAGGCCCATGCCACGGGATCGGCCTTCATCGACCGTGCCGCCGCCACGCTGCCTGCTGACATCCGCGAGAAGATCACGCGCAAGCGCAAGGCCGGCGATGCCGATGCCGCCGTCGATCCGCTGTCGGATCCCACTGTCAAGGCCGCCGTCGCCCGTTCGAGCTTCGAAGTGCTGATCGGCTTCCAGCTCGACGAGGCGCAACTGGCCTACAACGCCACACGCTGAGGGCCTGCTCCCACGGCTTCGGAATGATAGAGGCCCGGAGCGCTCCGGAGCCCTATGCGATGCGGCGATGCCTATGGCTCGCCGCATTCCCTGCGGTTTTTCATCGCTTGTCCGATCGCTTCCTGGGCGCCGCGCGCCAGAGCCTTGCGGTCCCGCCGATCCGCTTCGTCCAGCGGCTTCAGGAAGTGCAGGGTGACCCTGAGCGGCTTCGGGCGCGCGAGAATGCGCAGCGCGTTGTCGAGGCCCGGTTCATCGCCGATCCAGGCGATCTCGGCCGCTTCGCTGCCGTAGTCGATCCAGACCGGCTGGGCGGCGATGTCCGCGTCGTCCGTGCCGATGGCGGATAGTAGCGACGACTTGAACGGCAGCAGCGTGATGCCGTCGGAGGTGGTGCCTTCGGGGAAGATCGTCAGCGCGCCCGTTTCCCGCAGTGCCTGGCGGACCTGCTCCACTTGCGCGGAAACCGTGCTGCGGCGATGGCGTGCGATGAAGATGGTATCGTTGAGCGCGCAAAGCCAGCGCAGAGGCGCAAATCCGGCCAGCCCGTCATGCGCGACGAAGGCGGTTCGCGTGACGCCCGATAGCGCGGGGATATCCAGCCAGCTTACATGATTGGCAAGGAAGAAGGTGTTCGAGCGGGAGCGCGTACCTTCCACTGCGACGCGAAGTCCGCTGATGACACCTACCAGCTTCAGGAAGAACGGCGGCACGGGATTGCGCTTCACGACGGGAGCGAAAAGATAATATGCGGGGACGCATGTCGCCAGCAGCACAAGCAAACACAAAAGGCGGACCGCTACCAAGGGCCATGCCCAGGGTGCGATCCGCCTTTTCATGAAGGAAGCCTTGGCCGCAGCCTCGGCGTTCACTTGCGCTTTTCGCCTTCCTCGCGGTCGATCCGCACTCCGAAGAGTTCCATGCGGTGGTCGACCAGACGGAAGCCGAGCTTTTCCGCGATCTGGCGCTGAAGCGATTCAAGCTCGGGATCGACGAATTCGATCACCTGGCCGGATTCGACGTCGATCATGTGGTCGTGATGCGCTTCCGGCGCCGCTTCGTAGCGGGCGCGACCGTCACCGAAATCATGGCGGTCCAGAATGCCGGCTTCCTCGAAGAGGCGCACGGTGCGGTAGACGGTGGCGATCGAGATACCCGGATCCAGCGCGGTGGCGCGTTCGTGGAGCTTCTCCACATCGGGGTGGTCGGTACTCTCGGAAAGCACTCGGGCAATGATGCGGCGCTGTTCGGTGATCCGAAGGCCGCGTTCAGCGCAGAGCGCTTCGAGGTCGATAGGTTGATGCACGTTTGACCCGTATCAATGAAAAGGCACGGCAACCTAGATAGGCTGCCGTGCCCATAATCACAACCGCAGAACGTCGATCGGGAAGACCGACGTTTCTCGTTGGACGCCTTATGCGGCGACCGTCTTGGGCTTGCGGCCGCGGCGCGCGTTGGGCTTGCGGCCCAGGCCGATCTTCTTGGCCAGTTCGCGGCGCTTCTCGGCATAGTTGGGAGCGACCATCGGATAGTCCGCGGGCAGGTTCCAGCGCGCGCGATACTCTTCCGGGGTCATGTTATAGTGCGTCATCAGGTGGCGCTTCAGCATTTTCAGCTTCTTGCCGTCTTCAAGGCAGACGATGTAGTCCGGCTTGACCGAAGCGCGAACCGAAACGGCGGGTTCCGGCTTTTCTTCTTCGACGACGGGCGCACCGCCAAGTCCGGCGAGGGCGCCGTAGACATTGGTGATGAGTGCGGGAAGATCTTCGACGCCGACGCTGTTGTTGCTGACGTGGGCGGCGACGATGTCTGACGTGAGCGTGATCAACGTCTCGTTGGCATCAGCCTGGATGTTTTCCATTATTTTACGACCTCTTTATTGCGACCATTTCTGGAATCGGCGGCCATTTAAGGCCTGCCCGTTTGCTCTGAACCATTTTGACCTAAAGTTCAAGATCGATTCAAAGTCGTCCCTATTTGCGACAGTTGTAACGGCAAAGAGGATGAGCAATATTTTGAGTGTCTTGGAGGCTATGCGTATATTTCAGACTATATCGCAAGCAAAGGTAAGTGCGTCGATTCTATTGCCCGCCGGTGTACGATAGTATTCCTTGCGTTCACCGATCTGATAAAAGCCGAATCCGGAATAAAGCGATTGTGCCGGATTTCCTTTTCTCATCTCCAGCAGCAAGCGTTTAGCTCCGCGTCCGGCGGCGGCAAGTTTAAGCGCATCCAGTATGGATCGACCAAGTCCCAGCCGGCGATATTCGGGCGCCACGGCCAGAAGCAGCAGTTCTTCTTCCTCGTATCCGGTGCGGGATAGCGAAAAGCCCGCCGCGGCTTCCGGTTCGACAACGGCTTTTCCTTCGACGGAGATCAGGAAATAGTGGCAGTTGCCGAAGGCGAGCGCATCTTCCACTTGCCGGCGGTTCCACGCTTCGCCCCATGCCGGATCGAAGGAACTGGCCATGACTGCCATGATCCGGTCGAGATCGTCGATCATCCGTAGGTCAGACCTGCGGTCCGGGGCGTCCGCCTGGCAGGCGCGCGTCGGGCGCGCGGCCATAGAGCGGGCGGATGTCGGCTGACAGGGCCTTGGGTGGCAGCAGCGGGAAAGCGCGGGCGTCGGGCCAGATCGGCAGCGCCGTACCGCTGCCCCGTGCCGCGACCAGCGCCTCTGCCTGGGTGCCGGCGATGACGTCCTCGACCATCTCGGCTGCGGCGTCGGGGCGCAGCGAGGCAAGCGAATTTCCGGGCGTCCCGTCGGCGGCAAAGGCTTGTACGAACCATTCGCCGTGGCCGCCGGTCATGGCGACGCCGATGGGGACGGCGCCCGCCCCTTCGCCAGCCATCTGATCGCGCGCGATGGCCGCCACCAGGGAAAGCGTGGAATAACCGAGCACGTTCGAGCCCCAGGCCAGCGCCAGGGCGCGCCCGGCGGCAAGGCCCACGCGCACGCCGGTAAAGCTGCCGGGACCAAGCGCGACGACGATGCGTCCGGCCCGGCCCCGATCGGGCAGGGCGGCGATCATCGGCACCAGCGCTTCGGCGTGACCGCGCCCGAGCATGCGGAAATCGCCCGCGAGCAGGGTTTCGCCATCGAAAAGCGCGACCGAGCAGGCTTCGGTCGCGCTGTCGATCACCAGTGTCCGGCCGTCGAAAGCCTCCCCCGTAGTCCCTTTCATGATCACCGTCCCTTTGGCGGTCAGGCCGCGCGGACTTCGGTGACTTCGGGAACGTAGTGCTTCAGCAGGCTCTCGATGCCATGCTTCAGCGTGGCGCTGGACGAGGGGCAGCCCGAACAGGCACCCTGCATGGCGAGATAGACCACGCCATCGCGATAACCGCGATAGACGATGTCTCCACCGTCGTTGGCAACGGCGGGACGCACGCGGGTTTCGATCAGCTCCTTGATCTGTTCGACGATGTCGGCATCGGCGGGATCGTCGCCATAGTCAGCCTCGTCCTCGATCGGGACCGAGAAGCCGCTGGCATCGCCGCCGGCAAAGAGCGGCGCTTCCGAAACGAAGTGATCCAGCAGGATCGAGACGACCTGGGGCTTGAGGTCCGACCATTCCACGCCGGGCGCGGCGGTGACGGAAACGAAGCCCTGGCCGAAGAATACGCCCGTGACGTCGCCAAGGTCGAACAGCGCCTGCGCCAGCGGCGAGGCCTCGGCGTCCTCTGGCGAGGTGAATTCGCGGGTGCCGGCCGTCATGACCTGCCGTCCGGGCAGGAACTTGAGCGTGGCGGGGTTGGGCGTGGCTTCGGTTTCGATGAACATGATCCACGCGATTTAGGTGTTGGTGAGATAGGGTCAAGTCCACAAGGTGCAATTGACTTTGCGCGAGGCGGGAACAAGGCTGCGTTCTCGCTCATTTCACGCCGCGACTTTCCATCCCGGAACTGCCGCCCACCATCCATTGGCGCTATTCACTGGCCCTTAATCGAACCGGAACCTATACCCCTCCCGATGACGAAATCTTCGCGCGCCGCCCGCTCGCTCGCCTGCTTGCTTCTGCTGGCTCCCCTCCCGGTTCAGTCCGTTCTCGCGCAAGTGCCGAACGCGCCGGCTCCGGCACCGGAAACGCTGCCCGGCGATCGCGATCCGTGGCTTTATCGCGGCAGCGACATTCCGCGCGATCCGGAGTGGCATTTCGGCGAACTTTCCAACGGCCTGAAGTATGCGGTGCGCCGCAACGGCGTGCCGCCGGGGCAGGTGTCCATCCGTATCCGCGTCGATGCCGGTTCGCTTTACGAAACCGATTCGGAGCGGGGCTATGCGCACTTGCTGGAACACATGCTGTTCCGGCAGTCGAAATATATCCCCGAGGGCACGGCGATCGCCGCCTTCCAGCGCCTGGGCGCGACTTTCGGCAGCGATACCAATGCAGTCACCTCCACCACGCAGACGGTGTTCAAGCTCGACCTGCCCAATGCCACGCCGACCTCTCTGGACGAGACATTCAAGCTGATGAGCGGCATGGTGACGGCGCCCACGCTCTCGGCTTCCAACCTCAAATCGGACCTGCCGATCGTTCTTGCTGAAATGCGCGAGCGCGGCGGGGCGGCGAAGCGCGTGCAGGACGCGATGCAGCAGACGCTCTACGCCGGGCAGCCGCTCTCGGTTCGCGAGCCTATCGGCACCGTAGAGACGCTTACTTCCGCGACGCCGGACTCGGTGCGGGCTTTCTATTCGCGCTGGTATCGCCCGGACAACGTCGCCGTGATCGTCGCCGGCGATGCGGATCCGGCCACGCTGGAAAGCTACGTGAAGAAGTGGTTCTCCGACTGGAAGGCCAGCGGAAAGCTGAGCACGGCGCCCAGCTTCGGCGATCCGGTGGCGCCGAAGGGCGCCGATGCCAGGAACCCGATCGGCGAAACCAAGGTGCTGGTCGAGCCCGACCTGCCGCCGTCGCTGATGTATGCGATCCTGCGGCCCTGGCGCCAGGTCACCGACAATGTCGTCTACAATCAGGGCCTGATGGTCGATTCGATCGCCCAGGCCGTCATCAATCGCCGCCTGGAATCCAAGGCGCGCGCAGGGGGCAGCTTCCTTTCCGCATCGGTGAACCAGGACGATGTCTCGCGCTCGGCCGATGCCACTTTCGTGTCGGTGACGCCGCTCGGAGAAGACTGGCAGGCAGCGCTGCGCGATGTCCGCGCGGTGATCGCCGATGCCATGACGAAACCGCCAACGCAGGCCGAGATCGACCGCGAGGTGGCCGAGCTGGACGTGGCCTTCCAGGTGCCGGTCGAACAGCAGCGCATCCTTCCGGGATCGAAGCTGGCCGACGACATGGTCAATGCCCTCGACATCCGTGAGACGGTGGCCGCGCCGAACGACGTGCTGCGCATCTTCCGCGAATCCAAGCACCTGTTCACGCCTGCGGACGTGCTCAAGCACACGCAGCAGCTGTTCAACGGCACGGTCACACGCGCGCTGTTCACCACTCAGAAGCAGGACGGTGCTACCGACGAAACGCTGCGCACCGCGCTGCTCCAGCCGATCAAGCCCGACGCTTCGGTCCGCACCGCAGGCAACGAGAAGCCGGTGTCGTTCGAGAAGCTTCCTGCGATCGGCGCACCGCACAAGGCCACCGCGCAGACCCCGACTGGCCTGCTCGACATCGAGCAACTGACATTCGCAAATGGCGTCAAGGCGCTGCTCTGGCCGGTTCAGGAGGAACCGGGCCGGGTTACCGTCAAGGTTCGTTTCGGCGGCGGCAAGCGTTCGATCGCGCCGCAGGATGCGCCCTACATTGCGCTTGGCGAATTCGCGCTCGTCGGCTCGGGCCTCGCCACGCTCGGCCAGGAAGACCTCGACCGCATCTCCACCGGGCGCAAGATGGGCTTCGACTTCGAGGTGCAGGATGCCAGCTTCCAGTTCCAGGCGGAAACCCGCCCGCAGGATCTGGCCGACCAGCTCTATCTCTTCGCCGCCAAGCTCGACCTGCCGCGCTGGGATCCGCAGCCGCTGGTCCGCGCGAAGGCCGCCGCGAAGATCCAGTACGCCACTTATGCCACCTCGCCCCAGGGCGTGCTGAACCGCGATCTGGAGTTCTATCAGCGCGGACAGGATCCCCGCTTCGCCACGCCCAAGCCCGAGGCGATCGAAAAGACGACGGCCGCCGGCTTCAAGAAGGTGTGGAGCAAGGCTCTCACCAGCGGCCCGGTCGAAGTGCAGATCTACGGCGATTTCGACAAGGCTTCGACGATCACGGCGCTGGAAAAGACCTTCGGCGCCCTGAAGGCGCGCACGCCGGCGCCATCCACGGCCGATCCGGCGGCGGTTACCGTGCCCAAGCCTTCGGATGTTCCGATCGTCCTCAAGCACCACGGCGATCCGGATCAGGCAGCTGCCGTGATCTCCTGGCCGACCGGCGGTGGTTCCGTGGGCATCCGCGAATCGCGCCAGCTCGAAATCCTCACGCAGCTGTTCACCAACCGCCTGCTTGATGCCGTGCGCGAGAAGCTGGGCGTGTCTTATGCGCCTTACGTCTATTCGCAGTGGCCGGTCGACCTGGCGGCGGGGGGTTCGATCACTGCCATGGCGCAGCTCGATCCGAAGTCCACCACGGTGTTCTTCCAGACCGCCGACGAGATCGCGCAGAACCTCATCAACAATCCGCCGACCGCGCAGGAACTGGCGCTTGTCACCGAACCGATGCGCCAGCAGGTGACGCGCGCGGCATCCAGCACTTCGTTCTTCATGGGCCAGCTCGAAGGGGCGACTTACGATCCCTCGCGGATCGGCACCGTCCGCACGATCCTTTACGACTACACGGCCACCACCCCGCAGCAGATGCAGGCGCTCGCCGCCCGTTATCTCGGGACGAACAACTCGTGGAGGCTGGAGGTCATGCCGGAAAGCAAGGCCGTGGGCGCGGTGGCGGCGAAGTAATGCTCGCCGTTTCATCGCATGGCCGTGAAAACTACGCCGGGGCGCAATCGATCACGCTGATCGGCTAAACCGGCTTTGCAAAAATTACTCGGGGGCGCTAAAGGCGCCCCTTGTTTTGCGGTTCTTGCCGGTTTGGCCTTGTGCATGTGGCGCAGGGAGAGAAGGCGAAGGAACCGCCGGGAGTATGTGACGTGGCTAGCAATTGGACCCCGGAAAGCTGGAAGGCTCAGGAAGCCCGCCATCTTCCGGTATATGGCGACGCGGAGAAGCTGGGCGAGGTCGAGGCCACCCTTGCGAAGTTTCCGCCGCTGGTCTTTGCGGGCGAAGCGCGTGCTCTGAAGGCGGATCTGGCAGAGGTCGCCGCCGGTCGCGGCTTCCTGCTCCAGGGCGGTGACTGCGCCGAGAGCTTCGCGGAATTCAGCGCCGACAACATTCGCGACACCTTCCGCGTGCTGCTCCAGATGGCGGTCGTGCTGACCTTCGCCAGCAAGCAGCCGGTGGTTAAGCTGGGCCGTATGGCCGGCCAGTTCGCCAAGCCGCGCTCGGCGCCGACCGAAATGGTGGGCGGCGTGGAGATGCCCAGCTACTTCGGGGACATCATCAACGGCATCGAAGGCAACGCCGAAGCGCGTCGCAACGATCCCGAGCGGATGCTGCGCGCCTACACGCAGTCCTCGGCGACACTGAACCTGCTGCGCGCCTTCGCGCATGGCGGCTATGCGAACCTGCGCCAGGTGCACCAGTGGACGATGGACCACATCAACCGCAGCCCCTGGGGCGAGAAGTTCGAGCAGATGGCCGATCGCATCGGCGAGGCGCTCGACTTCATGGCCGCCTGCGGCGTGGACCCGAGTTCGGTTCCGCAGCTTCAGGGTACCGAATTCTACACCAGCCACGAAGCGCTGCTGCTGCCTTACGAGGAAGCGCTGACCCGCCGCGATTCGTTGACGGGCGACTGGTACGACTGTTCGGCCCATATGCTGTGGATCGGAGATCGCACCCGCTTCGAAGGCTCGGCCCATGTCGAGTACCTGCGCGGCGTCGGTAACCCGATCGGCATGAAGTGCGGACCCAGCCTTGAGCCCGACGCGCTGCTGCGGATGCTCGATACGCTGAACCCGGGCCGCGAGCCGGGCCGCATGACGCTGATCAGCCGCTACGGCTACGACAAGGTCGAGGCCGGCCTGCCGAAGCTGGTGCGCGCGGTGAAGGCGGAAGGTCATCCGGTGGTATGGTCGTGCGACCCGATGCACGGCAACGTCATCAAGACCGACACCGGCTTCAAGACCCGTCCCTACGACCGCATCCTGGCCGAAGTGCGCGGCTTCTTCGCCGTCCACCGGGCAGAGGGCACGCACGCGGGCGGCATCCATATCGAGATGACCGGACAGGACGTCACCGAATGCACCGGCGGCGCCATCGCCATCACCGACGAGGCGCTGAAGGACCGCTACCACACCCATTGCGACCCGCGTCTCAACGGCGCGCAGTCGATCGAACTCGCTTTCGAGCTGGCAGACCTGCTCAACCTGGAAGCGACCGAGCGGCAGAAGCAGGCGGCCTGATCCGTCGCTTTCGGGAACATTGCTCGACGAACATCGGGGGGCGGGGAGGCAACAGCTTTCCTGCCCTTTTCGTTGATGGGGTCAGTCCAGCAGGCGTTCCCGGACTCTCGCCTGCTGCAAGGCATGGCGCAAGGACGCGATGATTTCCGCCTGGCGCCGGATTACCGAAGCCGCCTGGAGCATCGACCGGGAGCCGAGGGCAAGGTCGTTAGCGGGATCGGCAAGCGCGGCCCATGCCTCAAGGGTCTGCGCCAGTTCCTCGGCTTCCGCTTGGTCCACCGTCCTCTCCTGATCCGAACTTCTACCGGGATGTTCGTGGAGGGGGTATTTCGCGCCCGGCGCGCTCGGATCGACGTCTTATCTGCGAACGGCTGTCTCGATCGGACGAACGACATGGTGATGCGGATTTAGAGCGGTTGATCCGGTTGCACCGGATCAACCGCTCTAAGTTTCTGGTTTGCCGCATTTTCCGAGTCATCAGGTGATTCCACCTGATTAGAAAATGCTCTAAAGCGGCAATCGATTTTCCTTAAGGCCAAGGCAGCAATCCGGCATCTCGGCGCTTGACCGCTCGAAAGGCACGAGCCACCAAACGCAGGCATGAACAAGACCATCCGGGCCGCAGCCTTCAGAACCGCCGCAATCCTCGCCTCTGCACCGCTCGCGCTTGTCGCGGCGCAGCTTTCGGCGCAGGCCGCTGACGTATCGACACCCACGATGATGAACGAGCAGGTCGCCTCGTACGATTGGGTGCGCCCTCAGGCAGACTACATCCGGCGTGAAGCGATGATCCCGATGCGGGATGGCAAGAAGCTCTACACCGTCATCGTCATGCGCAAGGGCACGCAGGACGGCCCGATCCTGCTCAGCCGCACGCCCTACAATGCCGGCGGCATGACCAGCCGCAATCGCAGCCAGAAGATCGAGGAAATCCTGCCCGTCATGGACGCGGATTTCGTCAACGACGGCTATATCCGCGTCTACCAGGACGTGCGCGGGCTGGACGGGTCCGAAGGCGACTATGTGATGAACCGTCCGCTGCGCGGGCCGCTCAACAAGACCAGGGTCGATCACGCCACCGACGCCTATGACACCATCGACTGGCTGGTGAAGAACGTGAAGGAGAGCAACGGCAAGGTCGGGATTACCGGCTCGTCCTATCTTGGCTTCACCTCGCTCATGGCGCTGATCGATCCGCATCCGGCGCTCAAGGCGTCCGTGCCGCAGAGCCCGATGGTCGATGGCTGGATGGGCGACGACTGGTTCCACAACGGCGCGTTCCGCATGTTCGGCTTCGACTACGACCTCGGCCAGACGGTCAAGAAGGGCGGCGGCGCGGTTCCGAAGGGCACGGGCGACGAATACCAGGCCTATCTCGAAGCCGGTTCGGCCCTCGAATATGCCAGGGCTTACGGCCTCACTGACCTGCCGGTGGTTCGCAAGGTGCTGGAGCATCCCAGCTATGACGCCTGGTGGCAGGGGCAGGCAGTGGACAAGCTGCTCGGCGCCCGCAAACTGACGGTGCCGACCATGCTGGTCGTGGGCCAGTGGGACCAGGAGGACAGCTACGGCGCCCCGGCGGTCTACCAGGCGCTCAAGGCGAACGGCACGCCCAGCGACATGGTGAGCGTTGCCATCGGCCCCTGGCGACACTCGCAGGTCAACTACGAGGCGCGCGAACTGGGCCCGCTCAAGTGGGAAGGGGATACCGGCGCGCAATTCCGCCGTGGCTACATGAAGCCGTTCCTCGACTGCCACCTCAAGACCGCCGCTCCGAAATGCGACACGCCCCCGGTCGTGACTTATGCGACGGGAACGAACCGCTGGGAAGTCTCGCCGTCCTGGCCCGCAGGCACCTATACGCCGCTCTACCTTGCCGCGAACTACGGCCTTTCGTGGAGCAAGCCTGGTTCGGGAAGCGACAGCTATGTCTCCGACCCCGCCAAGCCGGTGCCGATGCTGCCGCGCCCCGTCCACATGCAGGGCGAGGAGTGGAAGACTTGGCTCGTGCATGACCAGCGCTTCGTCGATGGCCGTACGGATGTGCTCAGCTACACCACCGGCGTGCTCGACAAGCCCGTCCACATCAAGGGGGCGCCGAAAGTCGAACTCCACGCCTCCACCAGCGGCCGCGACAGCGACTTCGTGGTCAAGCTGATCGACGTCTATCCGCAGGAGAATTCCGCCAATCCGCAACTGGCGGGCTACCAACTGGGCATCGGCATCGAGATCTTCCGCGGCCGCTATGTGAACGGTTTCGACAAACCGCAGCCGCTCGAACCGGGCAAGGGCTATGCCTTCCGCTGGTCTCTGCCCAATGTCGACCACGTGTTCCTGCCGGGCCACAAGATCATGGTGCAGGTGCAGTCGAGCCTGTTCCCGCTTTACGACCGCAACCCGCAGTCGTGGGTCCCCTCGATCATGGAAGCCAAGGCGAGCGACTATGTGAAGGCGACAGAAACGGTGACCTATGGCGGCGAAGCGGCCAGCGCCGTGTGGCTGCCGGTGGCGCAAGACTGACGAACATGGCGTCGTCCCGGACTTGATCCGGGACCGCTGGCCTCGCGTCACCCGGCTCCCGGCTGGGCTCGCCCCCGCAAGCTTGCGCCTAAAGGACTGCCAGCGGTCCCGGATCAAGTCCGGGACGACGGTCTTCTGCCGTCAGCTTTCTCCGAACAATTCCCGCTGCGAAGACTCGATCTCCTCGAAGTACCGCCTTCGCGCATGGCGTTCGCTCACCACGCCCACGACTTTGCCGACGCCGTCCACCACCGCCAGTTCGTCCGCTACCGCCACGTCGAACGCCTTGATCATGGCGCGGATGTCGGTGGTGGGAGAGAGCGTCGTGCGCTTCAGGGTCGCCAGCGAGCCGATCTCTCCGTCCTGCGGCAGTTCGGGATTGTAGGCCGAAGACGTGGTGACGATCCCGGCGTAGTGATCGTCCGCGTCGAGCAGGATTGCCTTGCTGGCAGAACCCAGTGGCACCCGAGCGCGGAAGTCCGCGATGGAGAGCGTCGCGGGCGCCGAAATCCAGTCCTTGCGCATGATCCGCCCCGCCGTGAGGCTGAGCATCCAGCCGATGTCGCGCGGAGAGCGGATGATCGAGCCGCGAATGTGCAGCCGCCAGGTCGAGAACGAATAACCGAACATCTCGCGCGTGAAGGCGCTGGAGACGAGCGAGGCCGTCAGCACCACGCCCATCAGTGCAAAGTCGTGCGTGGTCTCCAGCATGAGCATGGCGAGCGTCATCGGGCCGCCGACGATGGAGACGGCAAGCGCGCTCATCCCCACGAGGGCGGACTGGGTGGGATCGAGTTCGATGCCGAGCGGCAGCATCTGCACGGCGGCGGCAAAGATCAGGCCGACCAGCGAGCCCAGGAACAGCGAGGCGAAGAACAGGCCGCCGCGAAAGCCGAAGCTCAGGGAGATCACCGATGCGGCGATCTTGAGCGCCAGCACCATGAGCAGGAAATGGATCGCGGGCTGGGTGGCGAGATTGAGATGCATCGCACCATGTCCCGCCGAGAGGGACTGCGGCGATATCCATGCGAGCGGCATGAGCAGCAATCCGCCAACCAGGGGCTTCCAGCGGGCGAAGCGGGTGAAGCGCTGGACGTGGATCTCGGTAGAGGTCACCAGCCGCATGATCAGGATGCCCACGAGTGCGCAGACCAGCCCGAGCACGGCGTAGACGAAATAGTCTCCGGTCGTCAGGTTTCGGGCGCTGGACGCGGCGATCAGGTAGGGCTCGACGCCGAGTTCGCGGGTGATGAAGGCGGCGCCAAGGGCCGCGGCAATCACCGGCGCGATGGCAGAAGGCGTGTAGGTGCCGATCACGATCTCGAAGGCGTAGAAGGCACCGGCCAGCGGAGCGCCGAAGGCCGCACCCACGGCGGCGCCCGCGCCGGCTCCCACCAGTGTGCGCATATCCGCGCGGCGCAGCTTGAACCACTGGCCAAGCACCGAGGCGACGCCGCCGCCCATCTGCGCATAGGCCGCCTCCAGCCCCACCGAGGCGCCCGCGCCGTTGGAGATGATGGTCTGGGCGGAGATGATGAGGTTGTCGATGAACGGTATCCGTCCGCTGTGCAGGGCATTGGCCTCCACTACGTCGATCGGGGCGCGGCGGCGGCGGCGCAGCAGATAGGCAAGACCGATCAGCACCAGGCCGCCGAAGGGCAGAGCCAGCAGTCTCCACGGATGGCGAATTTCGCCGAGTGCGCTGAGGCGGTTGCCTTCGATCGCGTAGAAGAGCTGTTGCAGGGCGTGGGCCAGGAAGCCCTGGAGGTTGGTCAGCCACCCCGCCGCGATGCCCGCCAGCACGGCGAGCACGATGAAGGCCAGTTCACTCTCGCGCATGCGCTGCCGCTGGCGGATGACCAGGGCTTTCAGGGCGTTAACGGCGGGACGTCGCATCGTCTATCGATTGCGCTTTCGGGCGCGGGACTGTCAAGGCGGGTATCGGAGCGAAGGAGGAGAAAAGCGAGCGTCTGCCAAGGGCGAGAGGCAAAGCACTCCGTCGTCCCGGACTTGATCCGGGACCGCTGGCAGTGCTTCAGGCGCTTTTCCGAGAGCTGGGCGAAGCTAGGCCAGCGGTCCCGGATCAAGTCCGGGACGACGAGCAGCTTCCTCCCCGTCGCGCTGGAACCGCAATCTTCAATCCCGCAGGCGGCTCATTTCGGCGGCATGCGAATACCGCCGTCGAGCCGGATGCACTGGCCGTTGAAATAGGTGTTGCGTGCCAGTTCCAGCACGAACGAGGCGAATTCCTCAGGTTTGCCGAGACGCTTGGGGAAGGGAACCGCCTTGCCGAGCCCCTCGTAGACCGCCTCGTTCATCTCTTTCACCCGCAGCATCGGCGGCGTCGCGAAAGTGCCGGGGAGGATCGCGTTTACGCGAATGCCCAGATCCATGAGGTCGCGGGCCATCGGCAGCACCATGGCGTTCACCGCGCCCTTGCCGCCGCCATAGGCGACCTGTCCGATCTGCCCGTCCTGCGAGGCGGCGGAGGAGGTCAGGATGATGCAGCCGCGTTCGCCGTCCTCGTTCAGCGGATCGGCGCCTGCCATGCCCAGCGCCGCGATCGCGGCGACACGGTAGGAGGCGGTGAACACGCCTTCCGCCGTTTTCGCGATCTGTTCGGTGGCCATGCGCTTGAAGCCGCCGGTTGCCTTGTCGAAGGAGACGGTCTTTCCGCCGCCTGCGACGACGGCGCAGTGGACGACGACGCGTTCCTGTCCGTGGGCGGCGCGAGCCTTGGCGAAGCCCGCCTCCACGCTGTCTTCGTCGAGGATGTTCACCTGGCAGAACACGCCGCCGATCTCGGCCGCGAAAGCTTCGCCGGCTTCCTCGCTGATGTCGAAGATCGCCACTTTCACGCCGGCTTCGGCCAGAGCCCTGGCGCTTGCCCTGCCGAGGCCCGATGCGCCGCCGGTGACCACGGCGGCCAGCGTGTTGTCGATCTTCATGGCGAAGCATTCTCCCGCGATTCGTGTTTGCATCGGGCTAGCCCAGATCGCGGCACCAGTGCGTCAGGGGAATGCCCCTGCCGGGCAAGTATCGCTCCGGCGCGAAGGCGCGGCGGGCTTGCGCGGATTGCCGATAGTGCTGCACCTTCGGCCGGGCACGGCGCGGGCGCTAATGGAAAAGCGCTGGGAACAGACCATGCGGGAGAGCGAGATGGCCGAAGGAGATGTGGTGCTCGACACCAGCGACGTCGACAAGTGGGTGGGCAAGCCCGTCATCTTCGCCGAGTTCTGGGATCCTTGCAACGCCACCGACATCCGCCGCTGGGCGCAGGCGATGGACTATGCCAACCCGCTCCACTGGGACGAGGACTTCGCCCGCGCCAGCCGCTTCGGCGGCTTGGTGGCGCCGCAGAGCTTCACCGTGGCGATGGACTATGGACACGGTTGCCATCCTTCTTGCGTCGGTCGGATTCCGGGCTCTCACCTGATCTTCGCGGGAGAGGAATGGTGGTTTTACGGAAATCCCGTCCGCCCCGGTGACAAGCTGACGCAGGAGCGTACGTTCGCGGGCTATCGCATTGCCGAGACGGGCTTTGCCGGGCCCACGATGTTTGCCGACGGCGATACCGTCCATCGCAACCAGCACGGCGCTCTCGTCGCCAAGGAGCGGGCGACCTCGATCCGGTATCTGGTGGAAGAGGCGAACCGTCGCAAGGTCTACGACAAGGACAGCCGTGCTCCCAAGCTATGGACCAGGGCCGAACTGGACGAGGTGGCGCGGGTGCGGTTGGACTGGATCAAGTCCGGCCGTGACGGCGTGTCTCCGCGCTGGAGCGCGGTGAACGTGGGCGACAGGCTGCCGCGCCGCGTGATCGGGCCGCATAGCCGGGTGACGTTCGCGCTGGAATGCCGTGCGCACCGGCAGAACATCTGGGGCACCTGGCGCTGGAACGCGCCGGAAGGAGTGCACGATCCGGCCCAGGAGGATGCCGGTTTCGGCGGCGACATGACTTACGATTTCCAGGCCCGCAGGATAGACCCAAGGCAGGGAGACGGCCTGTTCCACGGGCCCAGCTCAGGCCATATCAATCCCGAGAAGGCGGAAAAGGTCGGCATGGGCGGGGCCTATGGCTATGGCTCGTCGATGAACGCATGGCACCTCGACACCGTGGCCTACTGGGCCGGGCACGAAGGCTATATCTGGCACTCCAAGACCCAGTTCCGCAGTCCCGCCTTCGAAGGCGACGTGACTTACGTCGATGCCGAAGTGGTGGACAAGCAGGAGACCAGCGCCTTCGGCATGGCGGTGGTGACGGTGGAGACCCGGATGACGACGCAGGACGGCGCCACGATCCTCAAGGGGACGGCCCAAGTCTCCTTGCCACTATAAAAGGCCTCCCTGCCACTGTAGCGCGTCAGGCGGCGCGGATCCTTGCCGTGGACGGATCGCCGATCTGGAACCGGCCGGCCTGTTCCGCCAGGGTCGTTGCATCCGAGATCAGGGTGCGCGCTGCGGCGGAGGTCTGCTCGACCATGGCGGCGTTCTGCTGCGTGGTGCGGTCCATCATGCCGACCGTCGTGCTGACTTCCGAGATGGCGGTGGCCTGTGCATCGTTGTCGCGCGCCATGGTCTCGACGAGCGCATGGACGCGTCCCACTTCCCCGGCGATCGTCTCCAGCGAAAGACCCACCCGGGAGACGGTCTCCACGGCCTGGTCGATCTCTGTCCGGGTGGCGGAAAGGCCGTTGCGGGCCTTGCGGGCTTCCTCCTCGGCGCGCATGGCCAGCGATCCCACGAGGTCGGCGACGACTGCGAAACCGCGTCCGGCGCTGCCGGCCCGTCCGGCTTCGACCGCCGCATTCATGGCGAGGACGCGGGTCTGGAAGGCGATCTTGTCGACGCCTTCGATCACGGCGTCGATACCGCGAGCGCTTTCATGCACGACGTGCATGGCCTGCACCGCGTTTCCGGCAACCTCGCGTCCCTGCTCTACCGAACCGAGCGCCTCGCCGGCGATGCCGAGGGTTTCCATCGCGCCCGAGGCGGTGGCCTTCACGCGTTCTTCTACCCTGACGAGGGTCGCCGCCGTTTCCTCGAGGTTGGCGGCGCTGCTTTCGGTGCGCTTGGCGATATCGGCAGAGGCCCGCGCGATCGCGCCGGATTCGCCGTGGATGGCGTTAGATGTGGTCACGACCGCGCCGATCGTATCGCGCAGGTTCGCCAGGCTGCGGTTGTAGGAGTTCTTGAGCGAGAGGAACCCGGCAGGCAGATCGTCGATGTCATGGAGAAGGTCTCCGGCGGCAAGGCGCGACATCGCCTTGTCCAGCGCGGCGATGGCCTGGTTCCGCTCGGCCTCGGCTTCCTCGAAATAGATCGAGATCGACAGGTCCATGTCGAGCATGGCGGCCTTCATCAGCGCGCGGCTGAGCTTGCCGGGGCTGACGCGGCGGGTGAACAGGCGCCAGGGGCTGGCGCTGCGCTCGACCGCGGCCATGATCTCCTCAAGGATCAACGCATATCCGCCGATGTACCAGCGCGGCTCCAGGCCGATCCTGGCATGGACTTTGCCGATGCGGGTGACGGCGGCGTAGTAGTCCGCATCGAAGCGGCCGGTGGCGATGCCCATCCAGTGCCCGACTTGCGCGCTCTTGGCCGCGTCTATGTGCGCATCGCCGCGGAACATCCGGGCCATGGCGGGGGTAGCGCGGACCCGGCGATAGAAATGTTCCAGGGCGGGCTGGATGCAAGCGCGGAGAAGGGGTTGCGCGGCGGTAAGGACACGACGCTGCGCAGCATCGAATTCGAGGAACTCCAGACGTTCCTCGACGGTCTTGACTGTCAATTTCAACTCCTGCCCGGCGGATCGCATCCGGCCGTGAAATCGTTTTCTTTCGATATTATAGAGCGATCGGCCGGCGATCGGGCGCTTTCGCGGGGCTTTTTCGGCTCCGACCCAACAGGGCGCCGACAGTAGCTGTGTCTGGCCAAACAAACGAACTCGCGTTCTCCCGATGTGAAACGGCTCTTTTCAAGACGAGATCGCGCGATCGACACGGGTCTTTTCGAAATTCCCACCGCACCGTGTCAAACCGATCGAACGCTGGAATGTGATCGTTTGAAAAAGTTGGGATTCAACAATTTTTTGCTCGCTCGGCCTGTATCATGAACGGCAACTGGTCGTCTGCCAGGCGAGGGGCCGATGCGAATTGCCGAGGTTTATGCGCTGATCACTATTGTAAGTATTTCAGCATTGCCTCCGGCAACAGCGCAGGCGCAGGAGTCAGCCTCGACCGAGGCCGAAGTGGCGACGCTGAAAGAGCGGGTAGCCAGTCTGGAAGCGGCCTTGGCCGAACTGCGAGAACAGCTTTCGGCCGACAAGCGGGCGACGCCGGAGCCTGACCGGAATGCCACCAGCCCTGTTTCGAGCGAGCGCCTGGCCTCCGCTCCATCTGTCGTCGCTAACGTGCCCGCCGCTTCGGCAAGCGCAAACCGCACCGGAGCGTCGGCCGCCAGCCCTGTGCGCGACACTTTCGGCGACGAATTGACCGGCGTCGCCCGGCCGGACAACGCGCCCCCGCCCAACAATCCGGAGTTGCGCGGGTTCATCCCCATTCCCGGCACGCAAACGATGCTGAAGCTGGGCGGGTTCGCCAAGGTCAATGCGATCTACGATTTCTCGCCCGCCGGGAACGCGGACAAGTTGGTGCCCGCCACGATCCCGGTGGATGGCAGCCGTGGCCGCAACATGAACGTCGATGCCAACGCAACGCGTTTCAGCTTCGAGGTGCGGCGCCCCAGCAGCCTCGGCACATTGCGCTTCTATCTGGAAAACGATTTCTACGGTGGTTCGGGCGTCACGGCGTTCCGGCTGCGGCAGGCGCATGGCCAGGTCGGCAATATCTACGCGGGCTACGGCTATAGCGCGTTCATAGATTCGGACGCCTATCCTGAAACGCTGGACGACGAAGGTCCGGCAGGCGAGGCTTTGCTGCGTTTGGCGGCGCTGCGATACCTGTTCAAGATCGGCGATGGCCTGACGGCGACGCTCTCCGTTGAAAAACCCTCTTCGGACATGGCCTTGCCGACGGGAGCGATGGCGGAACAGCCGATGCCCGATGTGGTCGGCGCCTTGCGACTTCAGCGGGACTGGGGCCATCTGCAGGGTGCCGCCGTCATTCGCAGGATCGGCTACAGGCTCGACGGCGATGCGCGGACGAGCCTGGGCTATGGCCTCAACCTGTCCGGACTGGCCAGCCTGGGCGACGATTTCGCCATGGCCAGCTTCACGTACGGCCAAGGTATCGCCCGCTACGTGAACGATCTAGGCGGCCGGGGACTGGATGCCCTGGCAGCGCCGGACGGCAGCGTGGAGACCCTGGCGACATATGCCGGCTATGTCGGCTATACCCATCACTGGAGCAAGCGCTGGCGATCCAACCTCGTGGGCAGTCTGGTGCAGCTTGAACGCGACCCCCGGCTGCCGCTGACGGCGTTCCGTTCGAGCACTTACGGGGCGACCAACCTGATCCTCCAGGCCAGCCCGAATTTCTCGCTGGGCGTGGAGGCGCTGTACGGGCGGCACGAATTGCAGAACGGCCAGAGCGCGGATGTCGTCCGCCTCCAGACCAGTTTCAAGTACGACTTCGTCCGGTGAACGGCTTCTTCGAGCAGCACGGCGAGATGGCGCTGTTCCTGGCGATCGCGCTGGGACATCTGGTGGGCAGGCTGCGGCTCGGCCCCGTCGAACTCGGGGGCGTCTGCGGAACGTTGCTGATGGCGCTGCTCATCGGCCAGTTGGGAGTGCGCGTCGATCCCGACCTGAAGTCCATCTTCTTCGCCCTGTTCATCTTCGCGCTGGGCTACACCGGCGGGCCGCAGTTCTTCGCGAACATCCGCAGCGGTTGGCGCTTCGGCATGCTGTCCCTGATCGAGGTCTTCACCGTCTTGGCGCTGGTGCTGGGAGCGGCCGTCCTGCTGCAACTCAACGCGGGCGCCGCGTCGGGGCTGCTTGCGGGTGCCGCGACGGAATCGGCGGTGATCGGTACCGCTTCGGAAGCCGTCTCGCGTCTCGGCCTCAGTGCGGGAGAGACTCAGGCGCTCCAGGGGCAGATCGCCACGGCCTATAGTATCACCTATCTGTTCGGACTGGTGACGATCGTCGTGTTCACCAGCCAGATCGCGCCGCTTCTCGTCGGCATCGACTTGCGTTCGGCCGCCGGTGCGCTGGCCCGCAAGCTGGGCGAAGGGGCGGCGGAGGATCAGCCGGCTCTGCCCGAACTGGTCGGCAGAAGTTTCAGGGCAGGGCGCGCGGGTGGCATGTCGGTTTCCGCCTTTGAGGCCGAGGCCGATCATGCCGTGACGGTGGTCCGCATCGGCCGCCTGGGCGAGCAAAGCGAACCTTCCCCCGCGACCGTGATCGGCGCCGAGGACGAACTGCTGCTGGTGGGCCGCCGCGAGGCGATCATCGCTGCCGCAGGACGTCTCGGTCCGGAACTGGTCGGGCGAGACATCGACCTTCCGGTCACGAGCCGCGACTACGTGCTGTCACAAAGGAGTGTGGCCGGCCGCACCCTGGCCGAGATACGCAGGCTGGCGCCGCTGGACTTGCGGCGCGGCGTCTTCATCGCGCGGCTGCAACGGCTCGGACGCGACATGCCGCTTCTGCCGGAGGTGGTCCTGCAATCGGGCGACGTGGTGCGCCTGTTCGGTCCGGAGCGCGCGGTATCCCGCGCCGGCGGCGTGCTGGGGCGCGCCGTTCCCGCCGATGACAAGACCGACTTCATCATGCTGGGCACCGGCGTCCTGACCGGCGCCCTGCTGGGCCTTGCCGGCGTTCAACTGGGCGGAATCCACCTGACGCTGGGGGTGGGAGGCGGTTGTCTGCTGTCCGGCCTGGTGTTCGGCTGGTATGCGTCGCGGCACGCGGCAACAGGCGTTCTGCCGGCATCGGCGGCCCAGATACTGAAGGACTTCGGACTTTCCGCCTTCATCGCCTGCGTGGGCTTTTCCGCCGGCCCGGAAGCTTTCGATCTCGTTCGCGAATATGGCATCTGGCTGCCGCTGGCCGGCATACTCACGGCCCTGGTGCCGGCTGCCGTGTCGCTGTTCGTGGGGCACAAGCTGCTCAAGATCGAACTGCCATTTCTGCTCGGCGCGATAGCCGGGCAGCAATGCAGCACCCCTGCGATCAGCTCCCTCGTCAACACCGCGGGCAACTCCACGCCAGTGGTGGGCTACACCGTTACTTACGCGATTTCCAACGTCCTGCTGCCCCTGCTGGGGCCGATCGTGGTGGGGCTCGTCTTCCATCTGGTTTAACTAGGAGTGCGTGATGCCATGGTTGCATGAGGTCTTCAGTCGCTCTCCCGAAGCGGCGCTGTTTCTCACGCTGGCGCTCGGCTATGCGGTGGGCAAGATCACGTTCGGACGGTTTCAGCTGGGCGGCGTTGGCGGATCGCTGCTGGTCGCCGTGGTGGTCAGCCAGATCGGCGTCGAGATCGACGACGGCGTCAAGGCCGTCATGTTCGCGCTGTTCATCTATGCGGTGGGCTACAACAGCGGGCCGCAGTTCTTCAGCTCGCTCAACAAGTCCAGCCTCAAGGAGATCGTGCTGGCCGCCTTCGTCGCGATTTTCTCGTTGGCGACGGTGATCGTGCTGGCGCGGTTCTTCCAGCTCGACAAGGGCCTGGCGGCGGGCCTGGCGGGCGGAGCGCTCACCCAGTCGGCGATCATCGGTACCGCCGGCGATGCGCTGACCCGGCTGCCGTTGCCGCCCGAGCAGATCAAGGCGCTCCAGGCCAATGTCGCCATCGGCTATGCCGTCACTTATGTGTTCGGCTCGCTGGGGGCGATCATCGTCTGCGCCAACATCCTGCCGCGCTTCATGAAGCAGGATCTGGCCGCCGCCGCCGCGCAGGAGGAAGCGCGGCTGAGGGGCGACGCATTGCCCTCCGGCCCCGGCGTCAGTTCGGCCATGCCCGCGCTGGTGGGCCGCGCCTTCCGCGTGGTGGCCGGTGCCGGGCGATCCATCTCCTCGATCGAGAACGCCGCTGCCGACAGCCTCACCATCGAACGCGTCGTCCGTGAGGGACAGGCGCTTGACGTGGCCGAGGATCCGGTCCTGCGCGAAGGCGACGTGGTGGTGGCGATCGGCCGCCGCGAACAGGTCATCGCCTCGGCAGCCGAGATCGGCCCCGAAGTTCCCGGAACGGAGGGCGGGTCGCTGGCCATGCGCTCGCGCCAGGCCGTGTTCACGCGCAAAGGCCTGAACCGCATGACGATTGCGCAGATCAAGCAGGCGATCGACCCCAAGATGCGCCACGGCGTCTATATCGAATCCATCACGCGCATGGGGCGCCAGTTGCCGGTACTGCCGGAAACGGTGGCGATGCATGGCGACGTCGTTACCTTCTACGGCGCGGACTCGGATACCGCGCGGGCCGCCCAGGAAGCCGGATACCCCCTGGCGACCGACAACAAGACCGACTTCGTCTACATGGGCCTCGGCATCCTGGTCGGCTTGCTGATCGGTCTGCTGACGGCCAACATCGGGGGCATTCCCCTGACGCTTGGCGCGGGGGGCGGCGCGCTGCTGTCCGGTCTGCTGTTCGGCTGGCTGCGGTCCAAGCGCCCGATGTTCGGCGCCTTGCCCCCGGCAGCCGGGCAACTGCTGCAGGATTTCGGCCTTGCCGCCTTCGTCACCGTGGTCGGGCTGAATTCGGGCAAGCAGGCGCTCGTGACCATCCAGGAACACGGTATGACCATCTTCCTGCTGGGCGTGGTGGTGACCCTGCTGCCGCTGCTCGCCGCGATGGTGTTCGGGCGTTTCGTGCTGGGCTATCGCAATGCCGCCGTGTTCGCCGGCGCGCTTTCCGGCTCGCGCAGCGCCAACCCGGCGTTCGGCGCGGTGCTGGACAAGAGCCAGAGCGCAGTCGCCACGGTACCCTTCGCGATCACTTACGCGCTTGCCAACGTCTTCCTGACGCTGATCGGCCCCTTCGTCGTCGGCCTCGTCTGATTTTCCCCCACCCCCCGGAGAACCGTCATGGATACGCAGACCGATAAACTTGCGCAGCTCAGCCCGTTCGAGCTGAAAGACGAACTGATCAAGCTCGCGTCGAGCGTCGAGAACCGGCTGATGCTCAATGCCGGGCGCGGCAACCCGAACTTCCTGGCCACCATTCCGCGTCATGGTTTCTGGCGGCTGGGGCTCTTCGCGATGCGCGAGGCGGAACGGTCCTTTGCCTATCTGCCTGAGGGCGTCGGCGGCTTCCCGCGTCTCGCCGGTATCGAGGACCGCTTCGAGATCTATGCGCGCGAGCATGCCGGCACGCCCGGCATGGAGTTCCTGGTCGGCGCGGTGTCTTACGTGCGCGATCAGATCGGCATGGACGCCGCCATTTTCCTCTACGACATGTGCGAAGCGGTGCTCGGTTGCAATTATCCCGTGCCCGACAGGATGCTCCGCAGCGCCGAGCCGATCGTGGCGCACTACCTGCGGCAGGAGATGGTCGGAGCCCATCCGTTCACCGGCACTTTCGACATCTTCGCGACCGAGGGCGGCACCGCGGCGATGACCTATATCTTCAACACGCTCCGCGAAAACCGGCTGCTTTCGCCAGGAGACAAGATCGCCATCGGCATGCCGATCTTCACGCCCTACATCGAGATTCCGGCGCTGAACGATTACCGCCTCGACATCGTCAATATCGAAGCGGACCCCAGCCAGGGCTGGCAGTATCCGGCGTCGGAGATCGACAAGCTCAAGGATCCGGCGATCAAGGCCTTCTTCCTGGTCAACCCCAGCAATCCGCCTTCGGTCAGGATCGATCACGCGACCCTGGAGCGGATCGCGGATATCGTGAAGCAGCGTCCGGACCTGATACTGCTGACCGACGATGTCTACGGCACCTTCGCCGACGATTTCGTGTCGCTGTTCGCGGTGGCGCCGCAGAACACCATCCTGGTCTATTCGTTCTCGAAGTATTTCGGCGCTACCGGCTGGCGTCTGGGCGCTATCGCGGTGCATCAGGACAATGTGCTGGACCGTGCGATCGCAGCCCTGCCGGATGACGTGAAAGCCGAACTGGACGAGCGCTACGCGTCGATCACCACGACGCCGCGCGATCTCAAGTTCATCGACCGCCTGGTTGCCGACAGCCGTACCGTGGCGCTCAACCACACTGCCGGGCTCTCGACGCCCCAGCAGGTCCAGATGGTGTTGTTCGCCCTGTTCGCCCTGATGGACACGCCCAATTCGTACAAGGCGGCGATGAAGCGGCTCATTCGCGCCCGCGAACACGCGCTCTATCGCGAGATCGGCGTGGGGCCGACGCCCAACCCGGACGACGTCGGCTACTACACCCTGCTGGATCTGGCCGACCTGAGCGAGAAGGCCTTCGGAAAGCCCTTTGCCGAATGGCTCCTTGCCAATGTCGAGCCGCGTTCGCTGCTGTTCGAACTGGCCAGCGAGAGCGGCGTGGTCCTTCTTCCGGGGGGAGGGTTCGGCGCCTTGACCCCGGCGGGACGTGTCTCGCTCGCAAATCTCAACGAGGCGGATTACGCCAAGATCGGCCGGGCGGCCCGAGCCCTCATCGAGAAATACTGGGTGCGCTTCTCCGACCAGAAGCAGGGGTAAGCCTCGGTGGCGACCGGCGCCTGTCGAAGGGCAGGCGCCGGCTGCTTCAAGCTTGCAAGCTCGCGGTCGCCGGCCAGTCGCCCTCGGCCAGCAGCGGCAGCCCCTCGAACCACGCGCGTCCCCGCTTGAGCTTCATGCCGTCGCAGGCGAAGGCAAGGTCTTCGCTCGGCACGGCGCGCAGTTCCTCGTCTATCCCCCCGACGCCGCCCGATGACACGACCACGTAACTCACCCTTGCGTTCTCGCATGAGACCAGCGCTTCGACGGCCTTGCCAAGGGGGGCGCCATCGTTGCCCGCTACCGGCATCCCGGCGATCCCGGTGGCGGTGAACAGGGTGGGATAGGCCGAGCGACGGCTCGCTTCGGCTGCCGACTTGCCCCCGTCCTCATAGGCGCGTTGTTTCCCAAGCCAGCGCCAGGCGCCGATCAGGTTGACGAGCGTGAGAAAGCCATTGGTCGCCAGCAGGTTGGCCTGCCCGGACGTGAGCCCGACGATCATCCAGGCAATCGATCCGGCCGTGAAGACCACAAAGCCCCAACCCGTTACCCGCGCGCCGAGATTGGCCGCGGTCATCATCGCGGCGAGCATCGTGGCAACAGGTGCGATCCAACCGGCGACGTTTTCCAATTCAGCGGCTCCATGGCGGGAGGAGGGGATGGTAGCGAACTCGGAACATCCCGAACGCGTGACCGCCGCCATGGTGTCGATCGGGCTTCGATTTTGCGGCGCGGGGTATAAAACCCGCCGAGATGTTTGGAACGCCGTGAAGGCGCGCTATGGTCCTCGCTCCGGCGAGCAATGTCGCCCGGCGCCGCACTCCTCGAACAGACTGCTCCAGAACACTCACGCGTCGCGGAATCGCGCAAGCGTCTCGGTATGGCCGCTTGTCCAGGCGCCGATCGCTCCGCCCGGCCCGCTTACGGCCAGCCAAGGAATTACAATGATCGATGACGTGGTGCTCGGCCAGGCGACCGTGCCGGATGGGGTGGAACTGAGGCTGGTCCAGTATGGTGCCGATTTCGCGATCCTGCTCGAAGACAACGAATTGATGAGCACGAATGCCAATGCATCCGAGGAAGCGCTGGCGGTCATGACGTGCGAGAAACTGGCAGGTCTAGAAGCGCCGCAACTGTTGATCGGCGGGTACGGCATGGGCTTCACGCTCCGCGCGGCGCTGGCCATGCTGGGGGACGATGCGGGCATCGTCGTTGCCGAAATCGTGCCGGAAATACTTGCTTGGGCCCGAGGGCCGATGCAGGAGTTCACTGGCGGCTGCCTGGACGATCCGCGCGTTCACGTCGTCGATGAGGACGTGGCACTGCTCATCGCTTCGGCACAGGACGCATATGACGCCATCCTTCTGGATGTCGATAACGGACCGGAGGGTCTGACCCGTCGGAACAATGACGGCCTCTATTCGGTAGCGGGGTTGCAGCGGGCAATGCGGGCGCTTCGACCAGGCGGAATTCTGGCGATCTGGTCCGCCTGTCCCGAACCGGCGTTCACCCAGCGGCTTCGTGATGGCGGCTACCAGGTAACCGAAACGACCGTTCGCGCAGAGGCCGAAAACAAGGGCCTTCACCATCTCATCTGGTTCGCACGCAAGCCCTGACGTCGCAGGCGGTAACCTGATGCTTCTCCGCTGAGAACATGCGGGCTGGAAGATGTACCGGGAGGTCTACGCGCCGCAAGAGGGCGGAAATCCCTGGCTGGGGCGGCAGGATTCGAACCTGCGAATGCCGGTACCAAAAACCGGTGCCTTACCACTTGGCGACGCCCCAGCAGGGATTGCGCGCTTAGCGGCTAATGCCGATGCTGAAAAGCCCTTATCGAAGAGTTTTCCCGCATCGGCATCGACTTGATCGGTCAGGCCTTCAATACAGCGTCGATATCGGCAGCGCTGTGGCGTTCGCGGACGAAGCCTTCACCCTTGCGGTTGACGATGCGCCCGCGCTGCACGGGTTCGCGCGCGCCCACTTCCTCGCCCCAGCGAACCAGATTCGTATAGCTGGGAACGTCCAGGAACGTCGCGGCGTCGCCATAGGCATCGCCCCGCACGAAGCCGCCGAACCAGCCGTAGGCGGCGATATCGGCGATCGTGTATTCGTCGCCGGCAAGATAGCGGGTTTCAGCAAGGCGCTTGTCGGCCACGTCGAGCAGCCGCTTGGTTTCCATGGTGTAGCGGTTGATGGGGTATTCGTACTTCTCCGGGGCATAGGCGTAGAAATGGCCGAAACCGCCGCCGATCAGAGGCGCGGTGGACATCTGCCACATCAGCCAGGACAGGCATTCGGCGCGCTCCGGGTAGTTGGCAGGAACAAACTTTCCGAACTTCTCCGCCAGGTAGAGCAGGATGGCGCCCGATTCGAACACACGAACCGGAGCGGCTCCGGAATAATCGCGCAGGGCCGGGATCTTGGAGTTCGGATTGATCGAGACGAAATCGGAGCCGAACTGATCGCCTTCGCCGATGTCGATCAGCCAGGCATCGTATTCGGCCTCCGCCACGCCGGCGGCCAGCAGCTCTTCCAGCATGATGGTGACCTTCTGGCCATTGGGAGTACCCAGCGAGTAGAGTTGCAGCGGATGTTCCCCGCGTGGCAGGTGCTTCTCATGCGTGGCGCCGGAGATCGGGCGGTTGATGCTGGCCCATTCGCCGCCGTTGCCCTGTTCCCAGGTCCAGACTGCGGGCGGCGTGTAGGTAAGATCGGCCATCATCAACTCCTTGATAGTGCGGCCGCTGATCTAGGAAGCGGGCAGGGTAGTGACAAGGCCGGCAGACCCTCCAAAAGAGATGTGAAGCAGGCGACATATTTCCGGTCGACCCTCTCGACTTTTTCGTAATGTCATTTTAAATCAATCGCATAATCGATGCTGCGGCTTGCTTTGCCCGCATGACAAGACAGGCAGAAGGCCAATGACCAAGATGATCGACCCGGCAGCGGCGCCAATTGGCAGGCGGCAGCCATCGCGTCGCCGCAACAAGGGATTTCGGGAAACCCACGCCCTGTTGATCGACACCGCCGTCCGGCTGATGTCCGAGAAGGGCACCGAAGCATTGTCGTTGTCGGAAGTGGCGCGTGAGGCGGGGGTGAATCGCACGACGGTCTACTATCATTTCGACAGCCGCGAAGCGTTGCTGTCTGCGGTGCGGGAATGGTCTGCCGACCAGCTCTCGGCCGCCTTCGCGCCATCGGACACGGCGGAAAACCGCACGCGCTTCATCACCCGCTTCGTGATCGAGCAGCCGGAAGTCATTGCCTTGTGGACCGAAGAGTTCCTGACACCGGGACGTGCCGCCGAGCGCTATCCGCACTGGGATGGCCTGGTACAGGGGCTGCACGCCCAGTTGCAGGCCAGCCGGGATACGATGGAGATCGACGCGGAAGCCTTCGCCACCTTCCTGTTGACCTGGGCCATGATCGGGCCGCGGGTCTATCGCAACAGCGTGCGTCCCGACCTTTCGCTGGAAGAAACCGTGGACCGGCTGTCACGCACCCAGATCGCCATGCTCCGCATGATCGGCGTGACGCCCGGTCGATAAATTACGACACTACTGTTTGCAAAGTTTGAATAAGGAAAGGGCGGGGTTTTAGCCCCGCCCTTTCGATCAGGATACCTTGCGGATCCAGCCATGGGTATCGGCCGCTTCGCCGCGCTGGATCGAAACCAGGCGGCTCTTGAGCCTGGCGGTAAGCTGGCCAGGGCCGCCCGAGCCGATCACGAATTCGCCATCGCGCCCGGAAACTTTGCCCACCGAAGTTACCACGGCTGCCGTTCCGCAGGCGAATGTCTCCACCAGCTTGCCGGACTGCGCATCTTCGCGCCACTGGTCCAGGCTGTACTTGCCTTCCTCGACCTTGAGGCCTTCCTCCCGAGCGAGCTGGAGCAGGCTGTCGCGGGTGATGCCGGGCAGGATCGTGCCGGTGAGGGCAGGGGTCAGAAGGGTACCGTCCTCGAACACGAAATAGAGGTTCATGCCGCCCAGTTCCTCGATCCACTTGTGCTCGGCGGCGTCGAGGAAGACGACCTGGTCATGCCCGCGCGAAATCGCTTCGGCCTGGGGCACGAGGCTGGCGGCGTAATTGCCGCCGCATTTTGCGGCACCGGTCCCACCGGGCGCGGCGCGGGTATAGTCGGAAACCCAGATCGAGACGGCCGGGGCACCGGACTTGAAGTAGTTGCCGGCCGGGCTGGCGATCACGATGAACTTGTACTGCTTGGCCGGGCGCACGCCCAGGAAGGCTTCGGTCGCGATCATGAAAGGACGCAGGTAGAGCGACGCACCTTCGCCTTCGGGAATCCACGAGCGGTCGATCTTCACCAGGCGTTCGATGGCCTCCACGAAGACGTCTTCAGGCAGTTCCGGCATCGCCAGGCGCTGGGCCGACTGGTTGAAGCGCGCAGCGTTCGCTTCGGGGCGGAACAGCGCCACCGAGCCGTCGGCCTGGACGTAAGCCTTGAGGCCCTCGAAGATTTCCTGGGCATAATGCAGCACGGAAGCGGCGGGATCGAGTGCGATCGGCTGGCGCGGCCCGACGACCGCATCATGCCAGCCGCGACCCTCGGTCCATTCCACGGTCACCATGTGATCGGAGAAATTCGTGCCGAAACCGGGGTTGGCGAGCACGGCCGCCCGCTGTTCCGCGCTGGCGGGCGAGGGATGGGGCAGGGTGGTGAAAGTCAGGCCGGCATCGGCGATCGTCGCCATCTAACGAAGTCCTCTTGTATGCGTTCCGCGCCGCTGCTGAATGAAAATTACAACAAAGGCAACTGAAAAGTAATTTTGATACTCAGGAATTCCGGCCTCACGACGTGTGAAGGCCGGAATGCGGGAGTTTCAGAAGCAGAGCCTTAGCCCTGTAGCTCGCCGCAGGGCCAGTATGAATTTTTGGACGGGTATGAATTTTGCGGACAAGGCGCAACGTTCAATCGAGGACTCGGGGGCCATGCGGGGACAAAGACAGTCTGCAGGAACAGACCCTTTCAAATGAGAAGGGCCGCCCCGGTTGCCCGGTGCGGCCCTTCGCATGGTCAGCGGCCGGGAAGTGCCGCCAGCGAAAGCCTTTATCGCCAGATCAGAATTGGCGATAATGCCTCGCGACGGAAATTGCCGACCTCTCTGCTGAACCATGAGACATCGGATCACCTCCTTTCGCGCTGTTGAGCCAAGGTTGCCACCCCGGACTTCCACCGAAGCGGCTGGACTTCATGAACGTCCGGGCGCGTGTGCCGGGTTCCGTCGTCCTGAGAAATTTGTGTCCGATTCCGCAGCGCACAACAAGCCTTGCAATCATCTTTTTTGCGGTCATTATCAGTGCTTCGGGCTAGTTTTCCCCAGCCTGCGAACCTCCTTGAAGGTCCGTTTTTGGGGGCTGGAAACTGCGGCCTGAAACCCTCTGAAATCGCATCCAATTTACGGTCGGCCTGGCTTTGGCAGGCTGATTGCGGAGGCGAGTCCCGTCTACTTATGCCCACAGGATCGGCCCTGATTCGAGCCTTCCGGACCACCGCGCGCAACCACCCCGCAAGAGAGGAGGCGCGGCGATGTGGGTTTTCGGATTGGCGCCAGTCTTCCTAACGCCAGTCCTTAACGCCAATCCTTAACGGCAGTCTTCGATGACCCGGGATATTTCCGTCCAGCTCGGGACGTAGAGCGGCTGCATGCCCTGCGCCTGCACGGCGAAGCGCCCGCGACTGAAAGCGATCGAATCGAGCAGACGATCGCGTGCGGGCAAATCGACCTGCACCCCGCCGTTGACCGGATTGGCGGTGAGTGCGCGCGTGGTGTCGGACGTCGTGATCGTGAGTGAGACCGGACCGGCAGCCGCGCCGCTGCGGAACAGCGAAATCGTCGATGAAGCGCGATTGCAACGGATGCCGAAGATCCCGTCGGCGAAGCTGGCGATGCCGGGGCTGGTGATTCGCCAGTCGCCGGGGGTCCGGGGCGCGTCCCGCCAGTCGGCGGGCGG